>NZ_JAXAFK010000008.1 GCF_033898505.1 Pectobacterium carotovorum
GGCTGGCGCTCGCGACAGCCAGGGCGTGATTTACCGGATGCTGTGATGGCCTGCGGCCAGCACATGCAAGCCAGCTCCCCTTATTCACAGCGGGTATTGATGATCGACACACGATATCTAACGAAGCAGGTTATCTCTGGCGGGATAGCAGGCGAGTGTTCCTTAGCGACCGGCAGGCTGTATCGACGGTCAGTGAGAGCGGCGCTGGCGTACGCCAGCTGCAAGCGCAGGGGTTGCGTCAGGATGGAAACCCGCTGGCCCGAAGGGTCCGGGACGAGACAGCTTGCTGGCTCGGTGCGCAGCATGACAGCCGACCGGACGCCCAGAGTCCCCTGGTCGTGACTACAGCGGTGATACTGCGGAAAAAAGCCGAGAGATGCGACGCCAAAAGGCATGAAACACCCAAACACAATTACTATAATAATATGAAATATAACGTTATTTTATATTTTCTTTGCTTGTAAATTAAGCAAATCAGATAGATACTTTCAGGCAGAAAACGAGCAATTAACATCCATATCTATTATTTACCAAGGATATGGTTGATTAGTTAAGCTAAAGAATTGATTGCATTAAACATATATTTTTCAATGGGAAATGATAATAATGCGGGAAAAAGGAATAGAAGCCAGCGTAGCCAGCATTTTTAAGTCTCAACTAAATTCAGCGTGCCTAAGAAATGGAATCGATGATCTTGCTTTTGATTTGAATGGAGCCGATCGGCTTGTTAACGCTGATAACATGTTCTCTATTTGTGATCGTTTCTTTCTTATCGAGATGAAATCATGGGACTACAATATCAGTTCTGAAGCTCTTAAACCCTCGGTTTGTGATTTATGTACGGGGCTGACACTTGAGCCTACCGTCCGTAACTGGCATCGCCAGTGCCATTACCTTATGTGGGCTGAGATGGGCGGATTCCCTCCAGGTATCCAAACATACTGTTCAATTTATGAAGATTGTGTTTGTCGCCCTAATATTCTTCCGAATTGTCCGGGCCTTACCTATCCACAACATCAAGCTATCTCTCTTGGAACAGCCTTAATCGCCTCCATCCTGAAGGAAGAAAAAGGTGGTCTAACCGCCCCTGAATTCTTCTACTATCTTGAGTGGCTGTTAGGCACCAGAACTGGTCCCGCGCCCACTAATTTCCGCAACACCGATGTCCCCATTGCTCTGGTCGGCAATTCTGGCAACCGTGGAATATTCGGCAAGGTATTTACCACCTTTAATGATTTGGATGCCTGGGGAAAAGAAGCTCTAGATAGAAAAATAAATAGGAAGTCACCCTTCCGTCCGTAAATAACGCCATGCGAGCACAGGCGGAGCCGAAGGCTCCGCGCGTGCCCGCGCAGCGGAAAGGTTTTCTGCGCGGCCAAGGCAGGCACCTTACAGAACGGTGCACCAATAAGCCCCGCACACAGCGGGGCTATGGGGTTAATGCATACGAGCGAAAAACTGGCGCATCATATCGATCATGTGTTGCGTCTTCAGCCGCTCTTCCCAGTTGTTGAAGTAATACACCGGCGTGTAGCGCGCCTTGAATACTTTCCCCGACAGCGTGTTACCGGTTTTCACTTCAGCCGCTATTCCCAATAACGAAAGCTGTATAAACGTCATGTCAGCAGCCATCGCGTCAAGATCGGTGCAGCTGACATACAACTGCGTTGACGGATTAAACCCCGCCTCTAAAAATGCTTCCGCGTACGCAATCACCATCCCGCCTGCCCCGCTGGTCGGTTCATCCAGCGTCACGAATGCTGATTTTTCCAGTTTTTCAGTCAGTCCGGGTACCAGCATTTTGGCCATCAGGCTGGATATGTGATACGGGGTGAAAAACTGGCCAATACGGCCATTGCCCAGCTCTGATTCCATGAACACAGAGCCGAGAAAATCATGGAATTTTCCGTCAAGCGCCATAACCATCATGCAAAACATTGTTTTGAATCGCTCCAGATCTTCGGGCTTATATCGTTCACAGGTTTTAGCACTCTGTATTCTGTTTTCCTCTGTCATCACCCGCGCCAAATCCAGTTCGCTGGCCGCCAGAGACAGAAAATCGCGGAAGACATCCATGCGGTGAAAATGCGGCGCGGTATGGTTGAATTCGCTGATGAACTGACGGCGGGCAGCATCGTAGCTCACCATGCGTGCCAGCGTTTGCTGTACAGGCTGTGGCGCTGAAGGGGTCATCGCCGCATCAAAAAGAGACATTTGTGCCATATTCGTTTTCTCCGAGTCTGCATGTGAATTAGGTCCGGCTTACGCCGTGCCGACACGACAGACGGGCGAATAGCGGCTAAATCAAGGGCAGCAACGAGGCCGCAGCGCAGCGGGGGCGGGTCGGGATTTGCACGGTGAGACCGCGAATATTAAGCGGGCGAACGACGGGAAAATAACGGCACGAACACGCGAGAACGGGCGAAGTTGCTGGCTCCGCCCTCCCTTGATTTCGCCGCCGCCCGGCTACCGTCGAGGCACGGCGTTAGCCGTCGCAACACCGCAACCCGCAGATATCGAGCGAACAAGGCCACGGCATAGCCGTTGCCTCCAGGTGTTCTAAGAGCCGGCCTGACGCGCAGCGGAAGGCCCAGCAAGGCCGGACCGACGAACGCCAACGGCGTGAAGTGACGGCCTGCGTCACCGCCCTGATTTTGCAGCGGCCTGACGACAGGGAAGCGACGGCGTCAGCCGTGGCGCACGACAGGCAGGCATACCGCGCAGAAATCAGGGATCGCAACGAACCCGTAGCGCAGCGCAGGTGAGGCAGCGCAAAGGCGGTGAGCGTGCGAACGGCCGCCCAGGTAAAGCGGAACGAACGAGCAAGCGAAGGCGAAATGCGGCATAACGGCTGGCTCCGCAGCAGCACGGCGACAGTGACGCGGCGGCGTTAGCCGGCGCGCACGACAGACGGGCGTCAGCGCAGGAGCCAGAGGCCGCATTAAAGCCGCCGCGCCGCGAGAGAGAGACATCATTTTCAGTGTGAGCACGCGAAAACTGAGCGGGGGAACATCGCGCAGCAGCACGCCGCAGGCGTGCCAGAACGGAAAACATCACCCAGCTGAGCACGGCGATCATGCCCTGCAAGCTGGATTCAGGGAGGTAACACCTCCCCGTTATCACTATTGCCGAATAAACGTGCTACCCAAATACACTGCGCTCTGGTGCCGCAGGTAACTGCACATTTCCGCGATCACCTGCGCCTTTGTCAGCGGTCTGAGGCCAAATTCTTTTCGCTGTGCATTAATTAACGCCTGATAATGGCGCAAGGTTTCATTGGTTGTGTCGTCAAACGTCATTCTGTTTTCGCCTCTATTGCCTCACGGATGCTTTTAAGCGCGCTAATCTCTTCCGCCAAAAATTCCGCCACATTTTCCCCTGCATCTGCTGCATAGAGGGCTAACCGATCCATTTCCTGACTTGCCACTTTCATGACAACCTCAAGGTATTTGACGGGGATCCCCACGCTGCGATTTCTCTGTTTTTCGGCCCATTGCTCATCCAGTAATTCGACGATAGTGTGGTCTCTAATGTTTGTATTACACTCTCGGCCAATCTCAGCGATCTGCTGCAAAATTTTTTCGATATCAGTATTTGACGGATTATAGTCCTGCCCATACATGCGGATGCCATCAGCAGAAAAGACCACAACGGTGAATTTCTCATCTGTACCAAACTCTTTTTCAAGTTCACTGGCAATCTCGCCCACACTTCCATACATCATGATTTTTCCCTTAAAGGGCAGTTTCCTGCCCTTTTGCTCCTATTAGTCCAGCGCGCTTAAAATCGCGTCACGTTCTTTGTGGTTGCGTGCAAACTCCATTAGCGCCTCATAGCGTTCACAAAACAGTTCACACAATTCCTCTTGATCGTTGCGGCTGTGCATCCACGCACGATGGTTAAGCACCATCGCAGTGATGAAGATCCCCGCCGCCTCCCCCGACATTTCTTGTTCAAAGTAGTTGTCAGGGTTGCAGACCGTGACGCGCTCGACGTCTGGTGCCAAATAGCCGTTACCCTCCGGCAGGCTGTAAAACTGCCAGAAACCGCCGCGATAGCCCCGCAGATACACGTTTGCGTAGCTATAGATGTTCATTTCGGCCATAAAATAATCTGCGCCGAAAAGTTCAGGTAAGAAGTTGATGCGCTGGCTGTCGCTTACGATCGCTGCGTTCTGCGCTGTCTGGTTTTGCATATATCCTCCGAGTGTCATAGAAATTCGATTCCGGCTTACGCCGTGCCGATACGACAGACGGGCGGATAGCTGAGAAAGCAAGGGCAGCAACGAGGCCGCAGCGCAGCGGGTGGGGGACGGGATTTGCACGGTGAGACCGCGAATTTTTTGAGCGGGTGAACGACGGGAAAATAACGGCCCCCACACGCGAGAACGGGGGAGGCGCTGGCTTCGCCCTACCTTGCTTTCTCAGCCGCCCGGCTACCGTTGCGGCACGGCGTTAGCCGTCGCAACACCGGACGTCCAGAGTGCTTTACTCCCTCCCGTTCCTGTTCGTCAGAACGGGAACGGCATAAAAGCGGAGAGAACGGTATAGGAGCGGGGGTTATACAGCGTGGTACTGCGGGGAAATGCATCAGATCAGGTGAATTTAGCACTACAGCAGTGAGCGGCTTCATTATCCGCCTGTAAAAAGGCGGCACGCCGGCCGCCACCACTATCACTCACGTTGCCACGCGTAGTCGTAGCGGTCAGTAATCGTTATCCCCTCATCACTCAAGACAACATTCCAGATATCAAAAAAGCTGAATTTCTCGAAAACAGAAACTTCAAGGTCGTCCAACAAGCGTATTTCACCAAATTCAATACTCACACGGCCAAAACGCCAGAACCACTCCCCACTGTTGCCGATATACTCCGACTCTGGCCACCAATTTCTCGCCATATGGCAGATGCCTTTTTCTGCAACATCCAAGTTACAAGCATTTATCACCATGCAATACGGCAACGACTCACCTTCAAATACAAAATACAGCGTAACCAGATAGCTATTCATCCTCCAGATCCTCATGCAGCATGTTTAAACGATGAGAACGCTACGAGAAGTTCTGTAATCGCGGCTCTGGCTTCGGTGATAGCGTCATTCACGCACTCTCGATCAAGCCATTTTCGTACTGGCTGATTTGGTTTACGCATCACATCTGTCGACCATGCGCGCCCCAGCACATTACCTGTGTTGCGGCAGACCACACTGATTTCTAGCGTACGAAGCGTGGCGCCTTCATTCAAGATGGATGCAAGGCAATCATCAAGTAACTCTTTTTCCCAGTACTCGACGCCTCCCGTTATATTTTCTGTTTCTACTGCCAGCACAGTGAAATTGGCGGTGTTGCGTTCAAAAACTATTGGACGGCATGATGGTTCAATCGCCTCAATCAACGTGTAGCCATCTGATGCAACAGCAGAGCAAATATCACGAATATCGTCACGTAATGCGCGTAACAGGCAGTGGCAATGCCGCTCCAGGAAACTGGCTGGGATATCCTCATAGGACATTTCGATTGTCCCAGTATGTGAGTATCGCTGTCCGAGTGTATTGCGAGACAGCGTGACAGACATGCTGCTCCCTGCAATCTCTTCAGTCAGTTCAATCAACGCGAGATCGCTAAGGTGACCGCGTTGATGCAAAGCGGGAAGAAGCCGGATCAAATCTTCTGCATTCAAACGTCCGTAAAACGCTACTCCATCTCCCTGTGAATAGCTGAGGTTGGTAGCAATTTCCATCGTTACAGGCCATTGGCGAGACGCCAATTCGTTACAGCAGTGTCGGGTTACCATCAGATACGCAGTGCTCATTCATCTACTCCTTATTTACATGGTGTACAGCCTTAGCGCCGTGCCGACACGACAGACGGGCGAATAGCGGCTAAATCAATGACAGCAACGAGGCCGCAGCGCAGTGAGGAAGTGACGGGATTTACAGGGTGAGCACGCGAAAATTGAGCGGACGAACGACCGGAAAATACCGGAGCGAACGAGCGAGAACGGGCGAGGCGCTGGCTTTGCATTGCATTGATTTCGCCGCCGCCCGGCTATAGTCGAGGCACGGCGGTAGCCGTCGCAACACTGAGGGCTCAGGGTGTTTTACCCTTCCCGTTCCTGTTCATCAGAACGGGAACGGCATAAAAGCGGAGGTCACGACATCCTCATTCGTTTTGAAAATCTCCAGGACACCCCCTCTGCATCAATCTACCGATACCGGTGAACCTTAAAACCCGCAGATGCGGGTTTTTGTGTGTAACTTACTGAACCATATCCGAAAAGAACGCCCGCAGGCGTCCTTGTATCGTTTTACCTCTTAACCTGATCAATCGCTAACTGAAGCGTGAACCAGTTAAACCCCTGTTCTGCATCATGGTTACGAGATGCGATCGCCATCGCTTCTTCTATCTGCTCCTCAGTCAGGGAGTCGTCCAGCATCAGAAAGTCATCGGCCAGCCAAAACGTTCCACAGCACAGTGCATCTTCGGGGTAGCACTGGAGGTGCTCAATCAACCCTTTAATGGTCATTTCCCTCATTCTCACCCCCCGAAATGTGCAACATTGTTGAGTATCCATTCAGGCCCAATAACCTCCGACCAACCTTCTTCGTGTTCCTCAGCGTATTCGAGCGACGAATCCCCAAGTTGGATCAATTCTCCGCAGGAATACATTCTAAATCCGCAGAAATCGCACCCCGCCTCGCTATAGTAGTGTTCTATTTCACATTGATATTGCTCTGACAGCGCTGCAAAAACCGATTCAGTTGGCGGCGACCAGGCCGTGTCAAAATCAACGGCCACAAACTCCTCTGATTCCCCGATTTCTTCTACGTCAATTGATGATGGCCATTTCACACCATAGCGTTCCCAGACATAGTAGTTGTAAGATGACTGGATACCGTTGAGCAACTCGCCATTAAATCCATTGATCTCAACAGCCAGCCGAGTCGGTAAAACAAAACGTAAATCCAGCCCGCTGGCGCAGATTCCGGTCAGTTGTTCGCTTATACCATTCCAGAACGTCTCTGGCGCTTTAGCGTTGGCAAACGAACCATGCATCCAGTCAAAGTGCTTTTTCAGGATGATCGGCGCTATTTTTTCATGATGCTCAGTCGTCAGGTCTTCCCACTTGAGCAGCGCTATACCTGACTGCTCGTACAATGAACTAATTTTTTCGCATGCCAGTTCATCCAGTTCTGCATTAACACTCAGCAGTGACAGCCATTCTGAGAATGCCCTGTTCGCCACCGTTTCGCCCCCTCCCCCCGCCGCGACCAGCTCCGGGAATGGCTGATATTCCGCATCATCGACAGGGCGCAGTATGCCGGCAACGCCAGCCAGGAAAAGCTGAATACTGCGCACAATTGCCCCATCATGATATGGATAGCGCTCTCCACGTATCAGCGCCTTTAACTCGCCGATCCCAGCCTTATCCCCTTTGATATATAAACGATTCGCACACCAATTTGGCATGTTGTGATTCCTCTGCTGAACGCGGCCTCCATCAGGCCGTGCCGCCACAGAAACCGTGCGACCAGCATTCACTGCCAGTGCGGAACCGGAAGCCGCAGCGCAGGCATAAACGGGCTGAATGCACCGTTTATGGCGAGAACGGGTGAGGATTCCGGCATCGCAAACACTTGCGGGGAATGCCGCACGGTTATCTTGAAGGCACGGCCTGGCTAACATCCAGACCGCGCTTATCATCAGAGGAGAATGAGGTGTAACTCAGGGCAATCTTGCATATACCCGTTGGCATCGGTACGCCCAGGCCAACCTCTGCGGCAAAGGCTCATTTCGCCAGGGCAATACTTCAGCTCCGTACACCAGGCACAAAGATCGTCATCTGAGACCGATCGTGCCCCCAGACAACCTTCCTGTGAACCTGCCAGATATGGGGCTTGGATCGCGTTATCAGGCACCAGGTACGTCATAGCAATGGCTCCTTGCTAAAAGCACCGTCCGCGACATCATTCCAGCACCAGTCATCATGCGCAGGCCATGGCGCTTCGACGACGTCCAGCTCGATCTTCAATGCTCTGGCAAGACCTTCCGCGATGGCGCCCAGGCCTGCTGGACTGCAGCAATAGTCCTCGCACTCGACGAATGATTCGTTCACATATAACGCGTAGTCCCCGTTCTCGAGGGTAATTAGGGTCAATTTCACAGACACTCCGATTCAGATTTGCACGGCCTCATCGCCGTGACATCACCGGAACCGGGCGTAACGCGCAGCTTGAAAGGGTGGCCCGCAAGCCGCAGCGCAGGCATAAACGGGCTGAATGCACCGTTTATGGCGAGAACGGGTGAGGAGGCCAGCAAAGCTTCCCTTTCAAGCGAAGAGGCCCGGTTAACGTGAGGTCACGGCGACGCGAAGAGAGGAGTAGTTCACACAGGAAACAACGAGGAAAACGGGTAGAAGCACACTGGGACGGTCAGCACGTTTGTAGGTGCGTATATGCCGCAAAAGCGGCATATACATAAATGGAAAGTATAAAAATTACTTTTCATTTTTTAGTAACACGGAGTTATTCTCCCTCCACTTCTTTCTTATCATGCGAGAAAAAATCACTAACTCTGATCTCGCTTTAACCCATCTGTCGAGTTGTTTAATAACTGGGTTATCAAGTGACGGTGTGTAATAGCGGTCAAAAACAGCAATCGCAGCATCGGACATGTCCAAATTTTTATCCGTCAGCATCTCATAATATGCTGCGGCTAATGTAGCAAACAGGGTTGAGTTATAGTCATCCATCTCCGCATTTCTTTTTTCTAAACAGTAAAACGTCAGAGAAAATAATTTATGTAAAATATCTTTATTAACAGTCTCTCTTATTTTAAACCTTCTCATCACGCATGACTCAAGTGATGCTTTATCATAGTGTGTTCCAAACGCAATCACATCATCACCAATTTCTCCATTTTCATATATCGCAATCGGTGAGATGACATCGCCGTCGGGAGCCACTCCATTTACTATCTGATACATAAGAGCATATCGTCCAAGCGTATGGTTTTTACCCGCTTTCGACACTGAGTTATGTGGGGTTTTAATTTTATTTGGCGATATTCCAGTCGATTTCATAAAAAACGATTCTATTACTGCGCCATGATTTCCACATAAGTCACACTCACCAAATGTAGAATCAGAGAGCCAGTAATGATTCGGAACAGAAAAATATATCTCACTATCAACTGGTGATTCATCAACTATATTTGCTGTTATAGTTTCACCAATCGTTTTCTTTTCTAGTAAATAGTTAATTCTATGATACATAGCACCAGGATAGTAACCAGCTCCCGCGCCCGGAGAGAATTGCGCCTTAGCATATAGCGCTGGAATAACACAACATGGGCATATTCTTTTAACTGTATGTCTTTTTATAAAAAAATCTTTGTTATTCTTAATTGTGTTAGCACCTGGATAACCGAGTAACAGTTGATCTATAGGCTTTTCACTCCCTTCCATTGCAGCCTTGTTCTGTAGAAATCTAAGGTTTCCAGATAAAAGGCTATCTGGAATAAATCCTGTCTTCTTCAGACCGATGAGCATTATAAGTATAGAGAAATCGAGCTCGAATCTGCCAGTGCCTAAATTATTCACCTGAATATTCTGGACTTCTGATATTGATAGCCTTGTAATCTCACCTTTATTTACGACAGGTATCCAACGGTCATTTAAAATATCCATCAGCAATTACTCCACTTTAAAGCAATTTGATGTAAATCAGACAAGTATGTTTCAGGAAGAATCGCATTGTTTATTTGGTCTACCGCTGC
Source organism: Pectobacterium carotovorum (assembly GCF_033898505.1). NCBI lineage: Bacteria > Pseudomonadati > Pseudomonadota > Gammaproteobacteria > Enterobacterales > Pectobacteriaceae > Pectobacterium > Pectobacterium carotovorum. Next base: position 9,775 of record NZ_JAXAFK010000008.1, read on the forward strand.
TTTTTCGTATTGGATATCGCTGTAACTATATTGAGAAACGATATCGGTAATAACGTCAAGTGTAATGTCGCTACCGTTAACTAAATCAGCATCAACAATCGCTATAGCTCGCTCTATTTCTAATCTTTGTTTTTCCAACGCATCACGTAGTGAACGTGAAAACGGTGGCCGCGACTTACCTGCAACATAGCGCCGTACTGAGCGATCATCGATGCCGATAAGACGAGACATCGGAGACTGCCAATTATCACCGAAGATAATTTTCCCAGCCTGAATGAGTTTTTCTAAATTATTCATATTTTACCCACCTAATTTAATATCTTTTATTTTCAACAAATTTTAGAAAACCAGGGATAAAGTAGCTTCAAGATAAACACTGACGTATCTAATACATCAAATATATTTACCCACGATAGTATCCGCGGATTCTTTGTTAACAGCATTGAGATACAGGCTTTTAATGATTTCATCAAAAAAATCTAAATTGATTGCGTCAAAATAGCCATGATTAGTCAGGAATGTACGAGCTTCGGAAATCGTGTTGAACATTTATCAATCCTCTTGGATATCGGTCGGGATCTTTCCCTTACCGTGAGGTTTATTATAAAATGTCCTAGTTTCTAGGTCAATTGAATAATTGACGAGTGGAAGTGAAGTATCTCTAAACAACAACAGATTCACTTCCATACGGTTCTTTCCGTTAACGAGCTGTGGCGAGGTATGAAGCAAGGCCACGTAACAGACTTAAAAAGTGTTTATTACAAAGAACTTATCGCGTCAGAAGTCAATCTCCAACTGAATACTAATCTTGTTAGCTGCAGCATAGAGCCCCGCGTCTTTTGAATCGAACGGCGCACCTATTACCCCCGTCAGCAAAATGAAACCAGACAGTTCGCTGCGCGCTTTTTGTATATCAACCGCTGCCGCATCAGCTTCAGCTGAAAACGGGTTTGCCAGCGCCGCTATCAACCGATCGTACGCTATCGCGATACGCTCTATCTGCGCTCGATGCGTCTCGAATTCTGTTGGGAAATAAGAGAATCCACGTTCTGGTACCAGGAACCGATGTTCTTTAAACCTAACCATTATCGCGTCATACATCCTCAGGACCTCCGTGACAGTTCGTAGTCTGGATGCAGACCAGCCAACAGCTGCAGCAATTCAAACTCACCAATAGACAATGATCTTCCGCTTGGGCCTTCATCCTCTTTACTCTGCCAGCCACGTAGTGCATATCCAAACCGCTCAGCAGCCTCCCTCTGTGTTAGCCCTGCTGCCTCTCGGGTTTTTTTTACCTCTTCGCCCGATGGTTTACTTTGCTTTGCCATCAAATACTCTCTGAAAATTAAAATTTGCACCTAAAAACTGAAACTTATCAGCAATTTCATCGCACGACGACAGTTCCTTTTCTACCATTACGCAGTCTATCCCCAACTCAAAAGCGGCCAATCCCGTTGTCCCACTGCCTGCGAACAGGTCCAGTACACTGCGAACATTGAAGCTTCCGAGCAGATCTGTAACTGAGTCCATATTTTTGGCCATGCCGTGTTCTACTGAACGCTCTCGAGGGGCATGAAATATTGTTGGCCAGTAACCATTCCCTTCAAATACATCTGACCGCTGGCGTCGCTTTCGGTCAAATAGTGATTTTTCGCCCGGAGCATAGAGATATACCCCTGTATGATGCGTGTAATGCGGCTGTTTTGAGCTACGCGATTTTTTCGGTGCAACCGCATCGAGAACAAAATCAAACGCCAGATTCCAACCCAGCAGGCCATATAGCTCCAAAAACTGGCGCATAGTGGTAATCAGGATCAGGTGACGTGATTGCTGCGTTTTAATGATCTCACACAACTCGTCTCCTGGCATATCGAACGGCGGATCAGTAAGAATGATGTCAGCGCTAATTGAGTATTCAGCAGCATTCCCGCAAATCAGTGTTGTTTTTTGCATTTCTTATAAACCTTCATTGCTAATTCAGGCGGCATATTTTGTGCGTGTTTTGCAGTAAAGTTTTTTGTCCAGAATGTAACATTGGCGGCGATATCTCCCCGATTAATAAACAGGTTCACATCAAAAATGGGGACACCTGACGACACCAGTGACTGTGCAAATGATGCTCTCACGCTGACTATCGTTCTGCCCAAAACCCCGGAAACTGGTGCTGATGTGGGAATAGACAATACAGTCCTGAGCCTCTCATTTTCGTCACGTGTTTCGAGCTCATGTTTTTTTGTTGCAATGAGGCCTGTGTCCGCTTTAATCAAATTAACGTAGTGACCGCCAATGCCTGTTTGCCGTATTAACGCATTAGCTTCCCCGCACTCCGGGCAATATTCCTCATCAAGGGCGTACCACAGACCGCACGCACAACACGGCGCCCGTCTTCTGAATTGCGGAGTTCTTGGAGGAGTATCAATATCCCAGATCACGTTTTCATCCGGCTCTCCATGCTCAATCACCACGCCAACCAGATCAACAATAATGGCTTGTGGTTTGTTTGCTGAAGGTCTTAGCGCTCGCCCTACCCACTGCCTATACATTGTGAATGACTTCGTATACCTGGCGATAATCAAACCTACAACCTCAGGAACGTCAAACCCCTCACCAACCATGTCAACGTTACAGAGAACTCTAATTCGGCCATTTATGAAACTACTGATAACACGCCATACCTCGGTCCCTGACATATCAGAACTGATTGAGGCCGAGGGTATACCATCAGAACGGAACTCATTAGCGATCTCTTTGGCGTTTTTTATTGATGGACACATGACAATAGCGGGCTGGCCATGCATATATCGTTTATAGGCGTTGAGCGGGGTTTCTGCGATTTCTAACGATTCCCGCTCTCGCCAAAGGTTTAGCGTTTCAACAGGCGTATAGAGAGAGAAGGCGCAGAGGTTTCCATTGGCAATCAGTTTTTTTACACTATCGTCACGTAACCACTCACACTGAACCAAACGATCAAACAGTCCGCCATTTCTGACTGAAAGGCTGGCGCCATCCATTCTGCCTGGCGTAGCTGTGAATCCGACAAAACGGGCGTTAGGGAATATATCAGAGAGCATTCCCCACTCATTTTCAGGAATAACATGATGGGCTTCATCAATAATGATCACCCATGCACGATACCTGTCCAGCATTAATCGACCGTGTCTATAGTGAGAAACTAAGCTGCGAATGCTTGCGACAATTTTCGTTGGGTGCCCACGGCGTATGTAATTTTTCCCTGCAATGCGATGGGACTGCATACAGCGCCGCCTGGTGAATTCAGAGCTGACCGTGTCATGCTCAATGCCAAATTCTGCTACAACAGCACTACATTGGGTAATTAGCACGTTTCTGTGCGCCACGATCATCGCATATTCCGACACTCTGAAAATTTCGGCTTCGATTGGGGTTTTCCCCGCTCCCGTATCCAGCTGTACCAGGTCATTCGTTGACTCACTGTAAACGCTATCAAATATCTCGCGTTGATAGCCGCGCAATATCATTTAAATACCCCATTTTGCCGTTAATGCATTGTATTCTGATGCGATTGCTGAAACAGCATCTTTATTCATTTCAGATTTAGCTGCCTGATAATTTTCCAGAAGCTCCTTATATTTCTCGGCAAACAATCCTATATCAATAGAATTTTTGTCACGATTATCAATCCAGAATTTAGAGTGTCGCATCAATCCATTCGGATCACAGCATATTACTGCCTGCGTCTCTGTCATTTTCTGAATTTTTTCTGCCCGAATATCCTCAGCCCATTTAACCTGTCTGGCAGTTCCCTTGAGCGCTCTCCCGCCAAAGAACTTAGCAATATTACGGGATTCTAGGGTCTTTTCTGAATGTTTATATGGTGCGCTCTTAGTTGGCTCAGAACGATAACTAAATTTCGGATCATAGGGTAACCCAGTTTCTGCATCGAACCACGTGCGCTTTTCATCATCAAAAGTCGGCATGTCTGCGATTTCGTCATGCCAGTGTTGCCAGTTTCTGTCCGTTGTCATTATCAAAACCATCCGTTACTCATCAAATAGACCATCAAACGTCCCGTGTTTTTCAACGTGAGCAACCATTTCCTGAAATGCCTCAACTTCGCTTGCGAACCATTTATTATCTTCACGTTGATGATGCTCAACACTTTGAATAAAAGCTTCTTCTACAGCTGTAATCCAGTCATCTGGACTCATATCGGGCGACCGATATGGGATATGGAAATTAAATAGATGGGTATTATGATCATCATCACCAAGATGTGTTGTTACAGCACTCGGATATATACAATTATCCGATTCTCCAGCTGACCAGTTGTAAAATACATTGGCTTTTACTTCATCACCCTGCCGAGAAAATCTATCGAGTTTGACTAACACACTGGTCGTATAGCGGCGCTTAGTTCCATCGACAAATACTTTTCTAGATGACGTGCGTGCTTTTAGTTTCATTTAAATGCTCCACTCACATTCCTGTAATTGACTATACGCACAAACGTGCGTATAGTCAATTTCTATAAGGACTATCCAGATAATTATCGCTAGTAGGTGGAAAATGAATAAAATTGACTGGCTTTTCAAGCTACGCCGCTGTACCAATTTAAGCACTCTGGAAAGAGTTATAGAAAAAAACAGATATACACTTTCTAATGATGAATTGGAGGTTTTTAATTCAGCGGCAGATCATCGCCTCGCTGAACTTACAATGAACAAACTGTACGATAAAATACCTGCATCAGTATGGAAGAATATAAAATAGCATCTTCAAAATCACAACGCTCGCCACAGGCATGACTAGCGAAGTCTGTCATGGCGAGGAAGCGAAATATCACTGGGCTGACGGAGATCCACTTCCACACGCATCGCACATGAAAAAGGCCGGAGAACTCCCGGCCTTTGCATTGTTGCTATTTTCAGTGGAAAAAGCGGATGATTTCCAAAAGGACGATCAACGCTTTCAGAAACGTGGTTAATTTATTTACCACCATTCCTCCATTTCAATGGAGTGTGAACGCCGTTGCGTGCCCTTACCCTACCTGATGCAACGGTTTTTCTCTGAAATGTCAATTAAAGAGAGCCACCTCCGGTTAGAGCTCATCTGTACCAGCACCACCTGTATACAGACTCAGGATTTCCAAATCCTATTTACAGCATCCCTGAAATCAGAACTCAAAAACATTCTCGATTTTTCACACATCTGAAAACCCGAGTTGCAGCCAGCGACTTCCTTGAGTATGATTTCAGGGTCAATTAAAGAGAGCACCTTTCAAAACTCGAAGTTACCAGCTTCGAGTTGAGACCGTAAAAACCCGACTTACCCGTCGGGTTTTTTTATTTCAGCCCTTATTAACTAGCAGTCCAGTCCCCCTGCTCTCACTTATTTTAGGTAGGATTATTTTTAGGACAAGTGTTTATTATCAATAATTTTAGTGAACGTATTTGTTCTTTTCGGAAATCCAGATGCTGCAAAGGCTACAGAAATGTCAACAAATAAACGCAGAAAGAAAAAAATGTGCGCCAATGCATTTTTGACGAAATAGTGAGCAAAAAATTTTAGTAAAAAAACCACATACCTCTATCTTTTCCTCTCAACACACCAGAAATTCTGTCTGTCTAGCCGATATTTTCTCTGTGGCTATCCACAGAAATACTAAGAAAGCGCACGTTCACGTCCATCCTGGTATACAGAAAAATCCTTGTTTCAGTCACTACACGATAATTTTCCCGCTTTATTCCACAGCGCTCGCCGCAAACATGACAGCGTATCTTTGCTGTCATGTGAGGAAGCGAAACATCACTGGGCTGACAGAGATCCACTTCCACACGCATCGCACATGAAAAAGGCCGGAGAACTCCCGGCCTTTACACAGTCACATATCATCAATGGAACTGGCGGATCAGTTTTTCATGCTCCCTCAGGTCAGACATTGTTTCCCGTCCCGCTGAACATGCTACGGGCATTATTGCGGGTTTCGTCATCAGACGACACCGAATCGCTCATTTGCTTTGGAGACTGAGGGGCTGTGGTTACTACCTCACGCTCCCTGCCCTGCAGCAACGCCTCGGTTTCCCGCGGGTAAACAGCTTTAAGAAGCTGCAGCAGATCATCAAATGACGTATCGCGTTTAAGCAGCTCGCTGAACAGGAACGGCAGGCGTTCGTCCTGTTTGCCAAATGCGAAACCGGTAAGCAGCGCGGCGCGCCATAAACGCCCCCTTTCCCCCTGAGGCGTTTCGTCCGTTTTCTGGCAGACAAAGCGGTCCGCTTCGTTAGTTTCAGGATTCAGGTAAAACGTAATTTTGCGTCGCGTATCCATGGTTTTTATCCAATAAGGTACATACCGTTAACTAAGTCGAACTGAGACGTACTGGTTTTGTAGAAACGTTCATCCCTGACTGCACAGTGTTTTTTGACTGCCTCTGCAATGAGTTCGGCGCCACCGCCAATGACCATTACATGCGAGTATCCCTCAAAGCGACTGACAGCTTCAATAACCCTGTTAACAAGCCGGCTGTGAGCCGATGTTATTGCTTCGCGAACAAGATCGATGCGTGAGGTATCGTTAATGCGTGAAGCCAAGTAAGCCGCATCGTTACGGTGAATGATGATATCGTCAGCCAGATAGCTGCTTCCCTTTGTGCGAGCCAGCGAAAGAGCGTCTCTTACGGCACCGGTAATCAGAGAGACGCCCAGCGTGGAATCACCGTAGATACGCGATATTCCGCGCATTTTTCCCATCACCTGAGAAATATCGAGTGTCGTTCCGCCCAGGTCAACGATCAGCAATGAATCAAGCTCATTCAGATTTTTAACGACCTCAAAACCAGCCGGGATAGATTCCGGCATCACGTCAACGTGACGTATTGAGAAGGTTTCTCCCCCATTGAGCTCCACCGGTCGTAGCAAGTTTGTTTTCTTGCGCAGAATGTTCCCTTCGTTGGGCTGGTTATTCTTGTCGTAATACTCCGCAAGCGGCAGTGTGACCACGATATCCACTTCACATGGGCCAATACCGCTGTTTAGAAGCGCGTGATGAACGGCTACAACGTTCACATCGCTGTACTGCCATGCAACGTTAGTCGTAACCACCGCCTCCGGACTTATCGGATCAAAAGAATACTGCTCCCCGTTAAGCTGATAGTTAAACGCCTGCTGAGCGCCGAACGCCACAGCCCATTCACGCTTGAAGCTGTTAGGGCTGATTGATTGCCTTACCTCTCCGGCTTCGTTCCATTGCAGTTTGATATTGGTAGAGCCGTCATCAATGAAAATTTTCATACCTTTCACCTTGGAATAGTTGGGATTGAAACGAGCACAAACAAAAACAAAATAGAGAACAAACAGAGAACAATAAGAGAATTATACAAATCATGGCCGCAATAGCAACCGCGCAAGAGAAGTATTTGAGAAGTATTTGAGAAGAAAAAAGAAAAGAACAGAGATTGCAGCTATTTATAAGCCAGGTATTTGCGCCTAATAATCAGCCGCTTGAAATAAAGGGACTGAGAATAGCTTGCTTAAAAGAGGAATCATAAAAATAATACTGTATATAAACACAGTTATGAAAGGGGTAAAAAATGGCTGAAATCAGTTTTATCGCACCTGCCGAATCACCCGATTTGATACAGCTGCCGTTATTCTACGATCGGGTCTCATGTGGTTTCCCTTCGCCTGCAGCCGACTATACAGAGTCCGAGCTGGACCTGAATGAATATTGTATCCAACGCCGCAGCTCCACCTACTTTGTCCGGGCCATAGGAAACTCGATGCACGACATTGGTCTACACAGCGGCGATCTGCTCATTGTGGACAAGGCCGAACGGCCGCAGCACGGCGACATCGTCATAGCCGAAATCGATGGCGAGTTCACGGTAAAGAAATTGCTCCTGACACCCCGGCTGGGACTGCAGGCGATGAATACCGCTTACCCTACACTTTGGCCAGATCCCGATAATCTCCAGATCTTTGGGGTCGTGACGGCTTTTATCCACAAAACTCGGGGGCGGGACTGATGTTTGCCCTGGCTGACGTGAACGCCTTTTACGCAAGCTGTGAGAAAGTTTTCCGCCCGGACCTGAGAAACAAACCTATCGTCGTCTTAAGCAACAACGATGGCTGCGTGATCGCACGCTCGAAAGAAGCAAAGCAACTGGGCATCAAGATGGGTATCCCCTGGTTCCAGCTGAAAACAATGCAGTTCCCTGAGCCCGTCATCACGTTCTCCAGTAACTACGAGCTTTACGCCAGCATGAGCAATCGAGTCATGGCGCATCTGGAAGAGCTGGCGCCTCGCGTGGAGCAATATTCGATTGACGAAATGTTTCTGGATATCCACGGCATCGATGCCTGTACGGATTATGAAACGTTCGGTCGGCAGCTGCGCGGGCACGTCTTAAGCGGAACCGGACTGACGATCGGTGTCGGAATGGGCCCAACCAAAACGCTGGCCAAGTCTGCACAGTGGGCTTCAAAAGAGTGGCCAGAATTTGGAGGCGTGCTAGCCCTGACTAGCGGAAATTCACTGCGGACGGAAAAGCTGCTTTCGCTGCAGCCGGTTGAGGAAATCTGGGGCGTTGGCCGCCGTATCGGCAAAAAGCTGAATACGTTCGGAGTGATAACCGCTTTGCAGTTGGCGCGCATGCCCCCTGTCTTTGTACGCAAGAACTTTACCGTGGTGCTGGAGCGAACCGTGCGCGAGCTGAACGGTGAGGCTTGTATATCTCTTGAAGAGGCATCACCCGCTAAGCAACAGATTGTTTGCAGCCGCTCATTCGGGGAACGCATCACGACATACGAAGCGCTACGGCAGGCTATCTGCCTGTACGCTGAACGCGCGGCCGAAAAACTGCGGGGAGAGCGCCAGTACTGCCGGCACATCTTGGTCTTTATCAAAACATCTCCTTTCGCCGTCAACGGATCGTATTACAGCAACATGGCAAGCGAAAAGCTGCTCATTCCAACCCAAGACACTCGAGACATTATTAACGCAGCAGTGAAGGCCCTAGATCGTATCTGGCTCAATGGGCATCGATATGCAAAGGCCGGCGTGATGCTGAACGACTTCACTCCCTGTGGCGTTTCTCAGTTAAATCTCTTTGACGAGGTCCAGCCGCGGCTGCACAGCGACGCGCTGATGAAGGTTCTGGACGGGATCAACAACTCAGGTAAGGGGAAAGTCTGGTTTGCGGGAAGAGGAATAGCCACGGAATGGCAGATGAAAAGAGATATGCTCTCTCCTGCGTACACCACCAGATGGAGTGATATCCCGACTGCACAATTTTAAAACTAGTCAATGAATAAACATCCTAAGGGAACCCCATAGGAACCCTTGGGATATCCGTTAAATACCTTTAATACATCCTCAAGATACAAACTCACTTCTTTGATTAGAACCGATCTCGAAGCATACCTTTAAGGTACACATTAGATATTTAAAAGGGATATTAAGGATACCAAATAAACATCTAATATATACACAGAGGATATCTAAAAGACACCCCTATTATTTCCCAATTGCACCGTCTCTCTCAAGCTTCTCCCTGATAGCTTCAATGATGTAAGAACTGAAATCGAGAGACGTCTTACTGGTAGTTTTAAGGTCGGCATGAGCCTCAAAATATGAAACAGGAATGGCTTTGAGATTTTTAGCTTTAGTCTTGGTAGGTTCAGGGCGGTCAGGAACCTGATTTTGCTTTTCAGCATCACCCGTGGCCTTATCTTCGTTGCTAATATAGTTACCCACTTTAGCTGCTTCATTTGCCGAAACAGCCTGTGAAGATGTCTGTAACCGGGCTGAGCCTACTAAGCTTTTGAGTTTCTCAGCCTGCTCATCAATTTTTTTTTTGCTCATGATTCGTTCCAGGATGTTTGTAGGACATTCTACAAATGCCTTTAAAATACTTGATAGGTATCTTATAAATATCCTAAGGATATCTATTCGTTAGCTTTTATCTACTATCAATTGCTTAATTTCTTGGACTAAAGCTATGACTTCCTTGCCGCCGGGAGTGCTGCGGCCGTGCAAGGTTTCGGTAATACCCATTCCACTTTCGATAACTTCTTCAAACTCAGCGCGAGAAGATATCCGACTGTTCATCAGCTTCAGGTGCTTAAAGGAAGGGAGTATTGCCTCAAGTTTTGGAAAGTTCTTCTTATTTGGATTAACTTTGCACAGGTAAAGATAGGCAGTGATATCTGTTTCCATGATTGAACTGATCTCATCAAGAACGCCATCAAAGTGCATTAGGCCAATTCGTTCTGTAAGAGAGTCTTTAGATGGAACGATGACACAATCTGCAAATGCTACTGCGGTACGAGTGAGATCAGAGTCGAAGCCACCACAATCTATAAACAGGTCTTTATCGCTGTTTTTGTATGGCGTCATTATTTCAATCAGTTCTTCGACAGTTTTTGGAACCTTCACGGAGATCGCTTTTCCATCTGGACGTAGACCCAGAATGATTGAAAGCCCAGTGTGTGTATCAAGATCCACGGCATCTGGGTCCATTTCACCAATAAGGTTTACTGATGTTGTAGTTTTACCCACACCGCCTTTTGGGTGAGCATTAGCAATAATCGACATGATATATCCCTTTTATCCTCATTTGATACCCATTGTGAACCCATAAGATACACAGTAGGTATCCAATGGATATTTATAGAGTACCTTTTTAAACTATAACGCAACTTGTTGTCAATGGGTTTAAGATACCCCAAAAATACCCGAATAGTATCTTGTAGATATCCCATAGATACACGACGATATAAAACATAATTTTGTGGGCTGCGGGGAAGTTGAACTTCCCCCCTGAAAAACCGTCTTTTTTTGTTTAACTTATCCACATATACACTTGATATTTCAATTATTTAGATCAGTATTAAGATCATAAAAGAAAAAGTAAAGATCACATACATTGTATCCTATTGAAAAAAAAGGATTAATCACCACTTTAGGCGGTCACTTTCATAAAAAAAGCGGTTATTTTCATAATTTTTGGCGTTTACTTTCATAATAAAGGCGGTTATTTTCATAATCATCGAGCGGTCACTTTCATAAAAATAGTGCTTCCAAGCTAACTTATGTGGATAACCTGAAAAAGTGAATGAAATCAATGAAGATATGAGTCCGTTTGCCATTATAAAGAAGGACTCTGGCACAGCTTATGAACTGGTTCCGAACGGTAATAAAACTGTACAACCAGTAGCGCTGCTCAGGCTTAGTGTGTTCACGCCAGTATCTCCGCGTGAAAAAGGAAAACGCGACTTTCAAATTGATGCTTCTGAAGAGCTTTCAAGCCTGGAGGTTGCTCGTCAGGAAGGTTATACGAACATAAAAATCCAGGGGGCAAAGCTGGGGATGTCCACCGATTTTAAAACCTGGATCGGTATTATTTCTGCATTTTCGAAATACGGATACTCAAGTGACAAAATCACACTGCCTTTTTCAGAGTTCGCAAGGATGTGTGGACTAAAACCTACGGATATCAATGGACGGGCCCGAAACCGCCTCAGTGATTCACTGTTTAATCTATCAAGCGTTACTCTTTCTTTCCGAAGTAAGGATGGCAAGCGAAGCCTCATAACCCACTTGGTTCAGCGTGCCGTTCTGGATATGGAATCGGATGTGGTAGAGATTGTTGGTGATCCGAGCCTGTGGGAGTTGTATCGATATGACCACAAAGTGCTGCTTGGCTTGAAGGCACTGTCTGAGCTCTCTCGTAAAGAAGCAGCACAATCGCTTTACGTCTACTTTGAAAGTATGCCTGCAGGTACTCTTTATGTCTCAATGAAGCGTCTGCGCGAGCGTTTGGCGATGGAGTCACAGGTCAAGGATCAGAACGCCATAATAAGGCGTGCCATGGGTGATCTGAGAAGGATTGGGTATCTCAATTACAACGAAATAAAGAAGGGACGGGAGATCATGTTCATCATTCATAACCGCTCACCAAAGTTAGGGCTTACAACCCCACCGAACCCTGATTAGCGGTTACTTTCATAATGAGATTTGTGATGGTAGGGTGCTTTCATAATGTATGAGGTAAAAGCGGTTATTTTCATAATGACGGAGGGCACCAACTGGGTTTTATTGGTGGATTTTCCGTAAAAACCATCAATTTTTGAGCAGCGATTATGAAAGTAACCCCTTTTTTGCAGAGTCATTATGAAAGAACACATCCAATTATGAAAGTAACCACCCTATGAAATACCTTTGAGCATGGCCACCGCATCAGCCCCCGACATCTGAAACTGCACCCGATGACGCGCCGCGACATCGAGCGCAAACACTTTGGTATACACCTCCGTCGAGCTAATAGATTTGTGCCCCATCAGCGCCTGCAGCACTTTCAGCGGTATACCGGCATACAGCATGTGCATCGCGTAGCTGTGACGGAAGGTATGCGGTGTCACCGGCACGGAGAACATCACCCCGTCGGCCGCGGCGGCCTCCACGGCTTCGCTGAGCCAGGTGCGTACGGTCCGATCGGTGATCTCCCAGACGCGCGCCTTTTCCATTCGGCCGGTGCGCTTGTTACGGCGCTCCAGGGGGATCTTCAGTGTTGCAATCATCATCTCCAGCTGCGCCACGTACTGCTGATCGGACAGCGGCACCACGCGGTTCGCATCAAACCCCGCGGGCAGACGACCGGCCCCGCGGGACGCCTTTTCACTGCGCTGCTTGAGTGTGGCCAGCTGCACGAACGGGAAGGGCGGCACCAGTACAAAATCCCCCCGCGTCAGCGCCAGGGCTTCATTGATGCGCGCGCCGGTGTTCCACAATGTACTGAAAAGAGCTTTGCGGTACAGATCGGGAATATAGTGGAGCAGGGCACTGATCTCCGGTGCCAGCAGGTATTTGGGGGCACTGTCGTGAATAGCGGCCATCTGACGCAGCGCCAGGGCAGACGGGTAATCGATAGCAACCGGCAGTTGGGGTGTCGCTCCCACAGGGTAGGGGGCGGGCAGCAAGGGCGTCGTCATGACAGCTGGCCATCAGCACATTGCCGCGCCAACCACGTCATGGCCGCGTCGGCATAGCTTTCCCCTGCCGTCACCTTTAGTTTCCCGGTTAGCTCTAACTGACGACCAAAATCGGCCAGCTGGCGCTGCATGGCCAGCAGGTTATCCAGCTGTGACAGCGAAATGCAGACGCTCTGGATCTGGCGCGCAAACGCATCCAGTTCCTCATCGGCATTAACGCCAGCCCGGAAGGGCAAGGGGCGCTTGATACCGTCTTTGTCAGACTGCAGCTGCTGGCAGAGCAGCAGCAGGTTGATGCCTTGCTGCGATAAAGACGTGTGTTCTGACATCCTGTTGTTCTCACTGAGTGTAAACGATGTGTACCTTAACCCCATGGCAGCGGAAACCGCCGATATCCCGCATTACTTTTCCCGCAAAAATCTCAGCCCCATATACATGGCTAATCCGGCGCCAACGGGAACATAAAACCCCGCAAAATAAAAAAACCAGGGTTTAGGCGATATACCGGCATACAGCGTCAGTGTGGCCAGGCAACCCGCACACGCTGCGGCGCTAAAACAGGCGCCAACCAACGCATATGACGTGTCCTTTTCCCTGAGGCTATTGACGGTAGTCTCGACTTTACGATAGTCCGGATCGACATCATCATCTTGTGGTTCTGACATGCTGCTGCCCCTATTCTTTAAACGGCGCGATCCCGTCACGCTGGCACTCATCCAGAAAAACGGCCAGCGAGATCGCCCCCTCCCGTTTCAGCCCGTCAACGCTGTCAGCGTAAAAATCGGCTCCGCCGTTCAGCCCGATAAAGTCGCCGCGCAACAGCTCGGTTTCCGGGTCAAAACTGATCTCTGCCGTCTGGCCATTAATTTCCAGGGTGTTCATCTTTTTCATTGCTACTTCTCTCTATGGTGTGGTGATAAAAATACAGCCCGCCATCGGCAGGCTAGAAGGCTGTCATGCTAATATCCAGATCTATGGTCTGGAAGTCTGTACCCGTTTTCCCGTCAGGGCTGTTCCGACATAAAACGCGCTGGCTCAAACGGCCAGCGCTGGTCTCCTTGCGAGTACACTTCAATCCACTGCAGGGTTCCCTGGGTAAAATGCAGGTAATAGCCTTCCCCTGCGCTGAGGGTTAGCATGCCGTCAAAGTCGATGTCTTTCCGTTCACTCTGGTCCAGCCAGCACAGCAGACGTCCTTCGGGGGTTATCTCGTAAAAGTCACCCGTGCAATCCAGATTTTTGGTCTGGAAGTCTGTACCCATTTTCCCGTCCGGCATCCGGTAGCGAAACCTGACCGTGTCAAACATTCCCATACTCTGCATCCTTAACGCGGTGAACAATCCCGCACGGGTATTAACTAAACAGACAAAGTCGCGTGATGGCGTCGTCTCTTACCGTGAGATCCAGCGCCCACACTTCCCGAAAAGAACTCAGGTGCGATGTGGCAGGCGGCCAGAGCACGACCGACCAGCGGTAGCAGCCCGGCATCCCCAGCTTTTTGGCGACCACATCACCGTGCTCGTCAAGAAGGAAAAACTGCCGAACGGGGCTGTCGTCCTCGGTGGCCAGCAAACCGGTGTAAAGCGTCACGGTTTGGTGGCCATCAGCAATGAGTGCATCGATAACGTCCTCACTCTCCATACCTACCCCTTAAAGCAATACTCACCCCGCGTCATTATCGTGAGTCGCCCCTTGACGGCGCGTTCTGCATCCGTCAGCGGCGTGAATATGTTTCGGCTAATTTTTTTCGCCGTGAACGTCACTAACCTGATAATCACTTATATGATAATCACCTCATGCGTTATCACCGGGATAAATTACCGCACCGCCCGTTTTCGGTGATCCGACTTTTCCAGTATACGTGGTTTTCGGAAGAAGACCACGCCCGCCGCTACCGCGTGGGCGCCGGTTCGCCCCGCCCGCGCTGAGTAGCGCGGGTGCCAGGGTGACACCAAATATCTGTATTGTTTCAACCGGTTGAACGGGATGGCGGCGGAATGCAGACGCCCCCGACGCCGGTGCGGAGTGACAGATCCGAGAATGCCGGAATTCGGATCTTGGATACAGAAAGGTACCAACCCTTGTATTCACCCCTTGGCTTATGACATCATGTCATTAGTTTGCATTGATTTAATTGGTATAGCGTCACTGCATAAAGCAATAATCACATCATGCTGCATGCCGTCATCGCTATTATCCCGCCCTGACAGTAGTCGGGGTGCCTGACAGGAGATCTTCCCGTGCTGAGCCAGCTAACCCTGCGTTTTCCCAAAAACCTGATTGAACGTCTGAAAAACCGCGCCACTACCGAAAATACCTCCGTCAATGCCCTGGCCGAACGGCTGATGGAAACCAGCCTGCAGGGCAGCGCTGCGGGCGAGGAATACCTGCGTCTGGCTACCGATCCGGATGAAGCCCTGCGTCAGCTGTACCGTCAGTTGATCCTGGGTCAGCATTTCGGTGTGTCGTCGCCGTCCCGAGCGACCCTGCAGTTCCTGCTGGAGCTGGCCCATCAGGGTTACAGCCGCGGGCAGGGACAGCTGATCAATATCTCCCGCCTGCAGGTGCTGCTGGAGATCACCTTTGCGCTGCTGGACTGGCAGGTGGAAAATCAGCAGGAGGTGGATGCGCCGTACCTGAAAGGCACCTTTGGGTTGCGGGGGGATGACTGGCAGGAAGAGTGCCGGGGATTTCTGCAGCAGCTCACGCCGGGGATCACCCAGGACTATGCTGAACAGCTGCTGCGGCCGCTGGCCAGCGGGGCGTTTGATCTGAATACGTTCCCGGATGAGGTACTGGCTACGGTCTTTACCCGTCGTCGGTTGCAGACCCTCTTCCCACTGTGTATCTATGCCCGTGACTGGGACTTTGACACCCGACGCCGTTTTATGGATCAGGTGCGGCCGGTGATCCCCGCAGAGCGGAAAACCTTTGATGCCGGTACGATACAATTTGATATTCGTATCAGCGGACAAGAGCCCGGTATCCGTTCCGGGGGATGGTACGAAAATCCCCGCCTGTACCTGCTGCTGACGGGGCAGGACTTTATCATGCCGTTTGGCTGGGAGTCGTTCAGCGAGCTGCTGCGCATCCTGACGGTCTATCACTCTCATCCGAACATCCTTCACCATGGCTATCAAGGCCAGCGGGCGATGTTTTCTCCCCGCGAAACGGCCGACAATCAGGTGGTCATCGGCCTCGATACCCTGCGGGTGTACCTGACTGAAGCGCGTTTTGCTGAACTGGTACCTGAGTTTGTTACCTGTTTCAGCAACGGTGAGCTGACGGCCTCGCTGGAGAGTCTGCAATGCCTGTATGGGGATCTCTGATAGGGTAGGTTTTACCCTGCTAGAATATGCACCGGATCGGGCTGGACGCGTTCAGAAATGCCCAGCGTTGCGCAGGCGCAGCGTCACCGAGCCGCTAACACAGGAGAGCGTATGGGAGTCATGAGCAAAACACTGGGCAGAATGACGGGCGTGACAACCCTGTTTGAGGGCACGATAACCCGCACCGCCCATGTGATGACCAGTGTGTCCGAGGTCATTTTTTTTGGGGTTCTTTTCAGCGAAAAAGATGAGTGGATCAGGGTGGCGACAGCCGACATGACGCTGGCTGAACGTATCGCCTTTCTGCAGTCCGGAGAGCGTGTCCGGATCAAGGTACAGGGGAAGATCGTACAAGGCAGAAGCAGAAGCCAATATCACCAACTGGTCAGCGTGGAGATGATTTAACATCATGATGGTGATTGAGTTTATCCTGAGTTCTTTTGGCCTGCCGGTGCCGTGTCAGGTGAACCAGGGCAATGAATAACGCGGCTGACCACCCAACAGGCCAGCCACATGATACGGCAACGGCGGCATCAGCATTTCGCTGTTGAACTCACCCGCCATAACCCCGAGAGATAGAAGATGAGAACAATCACCACACGCGAACAGTTAATGGTTAATGGGAAAGTCAGAGAACGGGTTGCCACGCATATTCTGATCGGCGCAATCGGCTATGAAACGCTGTGCATAAGCGGTTATAACACTCGTTACAGCGACGAGCGGGTACTGATTCAACATTGCGAAAAGCTGGCTGAAGGCGAACTGCCAATCACCTGTCTGAGCTGTTTCTGTGTGTGGGATGACGTGCATACGTTTCAGCCTGGCGACTTCGACACTGATTCCGGCAAGGGAGGCTATGTTGAAACCGACCACACGGCGATCGCGGTACACCCTCAATCCTGCGAATAGCCGCGTCTGCCGGAATTCGGATCTGCGCGGCGGGAACGCCACCGATGATATGATTTAATGACAGAGTGAATAAAATCATATGTGATATGATAATTATCATATTGGCGTCATGTCATATTTGATATGATGATGAATAGAATAGATAGTAATCATTTATCGTATGATATTCTCATCATGACGCATAACCATACGGAGCGGGCAGAATGGATGAACCACTGAATTTCTCACTCAGCTATGAAAAACTCACCCAGTTTGCGGAAGCACGTATCCGTGACTGCGATCTGGACAGCCAGGGCATGATTTACATCAGCGAATCGACCAAGGCCGCCGCCATTCTGCGATTCTGGTATGCACTGGCCCTTAATGGCGACGGCCCACTGAATGAGAGAGAAGCGCGCGTTGAAGCCGATTACGCACGCCTCAGAAAACTTGTCTGGCCGGAGACTGACAAGCCATGACGCAGGTCCGCCGCCCCTCACCGTTGCAACAGCGTATTCTCATTGTGCTGGCTGCACTGGAAGAACGCCACTCAGGACCGGTACGCACCCTGGATATCGCAGACCTGCTGGAGCAGGCTGACGACCAGCCGGTGTATGCCAATAACCTGCGCGAGTCCTGCAAGCGCATGGAAGTGACCGGCTGGCTGCGCACCCTGCGCGCGCCAAACCTGCAGCTGGCCGTCGAACTGACCGACGCCGGGCGGCACGTCGCCGCGCCGTTATTGGCCACTGAGCGGGAAGCGGAACGCGCACGCCAGCGGGCCGCGGACGTGCGGGTATTGCCGGTGCGACCGGAGAACGGGACGCGCATCGAGCACGACGTCACCCTGGACGGCACGGTGTACCCGGCGTGGCGGGGGGATTTTGTGGTGCGGCTCGACGGCCGTACCTGCCTGCAGCTGTGGCACGCGAACGGCCGGCGCACGGTACTGGAGGGCGACGCCCTGCAGGTGGCCACCTGGTATCAGGCCTGTTTTGCGGCGGGGCTGCCGGTGCAGTGTCAGGTGAATCAGGACAGGGCACCCTGCTGATGTCCGCCACAGGCCAAGCTACAGGATCATGATGGTTGATAAAGGAAAGCTAATGGGCAGTGTTAAAAAAGACAGGAAAGCGAAATGTGGTCATCTGAATCGGGGGTTCTTCGTTCTGACAGCGATCTACACGTTATGGTTCCTCTATTTTGTATTGGGCGGGGCGGTAGGCTGGGTGTGGAACCCCATTAATATCCTGACGCTGCAGGCTGCCGGATTACACGGAACGGTGCAAGGCGCCTGGGAAAGCTTTTCATTTTTAGGCAATGCCAAAGAGAAATTTAATGCGCTATTTTCACTGATGGTGATTTTCATTCTTGTGTTTTTTCAAATTGCTGTTTTTACCAAAGCGATGGTCGCAGTTCAGGATCGGTGGCTGAGGAAAGTCATATTCTGGATAACGGATGACCGCGTTATTGCACGGTATTATGGCGTGATGTTATGTAAAAGAGACGCGGGCTCCTTATTATAATATGTCGTAGCTTATCAGGCTTGCCAGTGCAGGTTCAGGTGAATGACGCACCCCCATATGACCAGACAGGAAGGGAGTAAAAGACAATGACAGACTGTATACGTGACTATTTTGAATCCGCCGAAAACACCTCTATATCACGCACACGGGCAGTGACCGAGCTGGCCCGACACGGGATAACAGATACGAAAGAGTTTTTTGATGAACTTGGCGATCGTGATATTTATACCGCTCAGGAGGTACTGATTTGGCTCGGGTATCCCTAAAATCCGCCCAAGTTGAACACAAAGCCACTCAAACCCGCAGGCTACATCTGATCACCACATGCATCATGGTGAAAAATGCAACGCCTGCGGTTACGAGCGAACTGACCATTACCGGCAGTATCGAGGTCCAATTGATGGTATTCAACCAATACATTCCGTGCTCTCCTTTTCCCTACGGGCAGATACTGTGCCGATTTGATTCAGTCAGTCGGTGTACGTAACCAGAAATACACTACACCAGAGAGCGGTTAAAAGTTGCACCATTTTAAGATTTAAACTATCCTGTAATTATTAAATCTTAAAAGACGAGGTAACTATGATCGCTAAGACACAGGAAAGAGCCTCCCGAACTGAAGACCAACTGCTCACAGCTCGGTTAGATAATCTACTCCGTACCATTTATTCAGGTACTCCACACATCCCTGCGGAAAAAAAGCAGAAACTGGTTACGCTGCCCGATCGGGAGTTTTTGGCTGAACTCCTGCGTGAAGTAAACATGCAAGCCATACTGAATACCAAATCTCCCGAGCAGATCGAGCAGGAAGAGTACGCAGAAAACAGGTTGGCCTTTCTCGAGGTTCTGAGGAAAAACTACGGGGGCATTCACAAGTCCAGTGCGGTGAAAGACATCCTGCAAATTTCCATTCCCACGGTTATCAAAAAGGGGGAAAAGGGGGAATTAATTGCCCTGGCTTCAGGGACAGAAAACCTGTATCCGGTGTTCCAGTTCTCGACCGATGAAAAGAACAGTGAGAAAGGGATGCTCAAAGGCGTGCCAGCACTTCTCGCGGCATTCCGTCAGCCGCTCAGCGCGGTGAGAAAGTGCAATTTCTTCACACGCACCATCGAATTACCAGGAACCGGGGAGAAGACCTCTGTGCTGGACGTGCTGCGCCGTGGCGCCACGCCAGAGGAAATGCAGCATTTTCTGATCCTGGCTGAGAACTTCGGGACACAAAACGCGGTGTAACAATGGGCCTCGCGGCCCATTGGATCTCAGACGACCAAAATGCCCAACTGAGATTTTAAAATCTCTTTGCCCGTTTTCCCGTTGTGAGTGTACTCACTCAGGGGGGTTACAGAGTCAGTCGAAACCATCCCTGCCCCCGTGACATCTTCAGACCAGAGAACCACACAGGGAAAACCCGTGTGGCGAGACAGGTAGGTAAGCCCGTCTGCATGCTGAGAAAGCTCTTTCGCCAGTTGCTGTGTGTCGGCATAAACGGTTTTCGGCCCCATGAGGTCCCCGACCGCCACCCCAAGAAGGGGGGCGAGCAGGCGCTCATCAAATACACGTAGCGGCCTTTCAACACGAATTTCTGCCATACAGTTCGTTGTAAAATCAGATTGGTCTATAAACTTTTCTTCCTGGTAAAACTCATGACATGACGTGTGAGGCGAATTGGCCATGTACATCGGGGATTTCGAGTTATCTGATAACGAAAATCGGTTGTTGCTGTCGGGATTGAAATACACCCCGTTGCCCCCGAAACTTTCTGCTTGTAGCTTATAGTAAACAGTATCTTGCTCGATAACTTCAGTCACCTGAAGCTCACTCGCGTCCTCTGCCGCCACAAGACTCTTTATTTTTTCATGGAGGTTTCCCCCGAATAGTGTACCCATAAATCCCCTTAGCTCTGTTAAAGCAAATATTTTGATTTAGCATAAGATTTAGTCTCTTAGCTGATTGAGTTGGTTGCCTGTGCTTGCCCAGGACAACATTTTTGCCCGCCAACAATGATCCAGACTGGCGGGAAATATCATAGCCTATTTCAGATACTAACGAGTTGTATGTGCTCAGCTTTCACACTTTTAAATCACGATAGGAGGGGCGATATGGCTCTGAACGCTGTACCAGCTGGCGCTCATTCCCAGACCGTGCACCTGATCACCACCTGCAGCAAAGGCAAAACCGCGCCCGCCGGTGATACGGTTTTTCCTTATGACACGTTACCGATCGATGAGGCGATGACGTTCTGGCGTCAACAGGTTCAGAAAGCCTTTGCAACGGCCGGCGGCGTTCGTCCGACAGCGGCATTGTATTGCGGGGTTCACTGGGGAAAAGCGATTGCTCTGGCACAACAGTTTTCCGAGCTGGAGTTATGGGTGATTTCTGCAGGGCTGGGGCTGCGGCACAGCAGCGATCCGGCCGTACCGTATGAAGCGACGTTCAAAGACATGTCCTATCCGCCGGCGGCAGTCTGGGAACAGCTGACACAAAAGCCATTGCTGCCCGGGCGTTGTTCATCACTGGCTATGCTGATGCGGCGGCACCCCGCAGACGGGTTCGTTATCGCCGGCTCACCGACTTATATTCAGGCTATCGAGCAAGACGTCAATGCCGGCATTGGCACGCTCACTGACGCGGCCGCACAGTTGACGATCGTCACGTCGCAGGCCTATCGCGGTTGCCTGTTACCGTACGTGACCTGCAGCAGCACGGAGATGCTCACCACGCTAAGTTGCAACATGACGAGTCTGAACATCAGCCTGGCCGGCACGCTGATAGCCCCTCATGTCGATGAACTGCGTCAACGCCCACTATGACGTCGATGTTTTTTCAGGAGCCAAATCCAGAAGCATTCGAATTCGTTCGTGTCGCCTGCACTAATTCATCCAGACACCGTCCAAAATCAGGAAATCCGGCAGTTTCCAGCATATCAGCGACCACAGTGGCTTTGCGATTGTCACGTGCCAGCCAAACAATACTCAAAGCGTCTTTGGCATGAGACGGGGAATGTAAATTATACGGGAGCCCGGAGTAACCAAAAGGACACGAAAATGCTTTCATGGCGTGATAAAAGTGGCCAAAGACCTCTCGTTCCGGGATTAAAAACAACCGCCAATGCTGCTGGAGTCGCGAAACCATTGGCGCATTGATCGAGTAGCGCCACAGCTTTCCGGTTAGCGTGATGCATTTATTCAGCCTGACAGCCTGGTAGCGGGCGGCACCGAAATGATGCGAACCTCCGCTATTGCACCAATACAAACGACGTCGCGCCCAGGCGTAGTCATCAAAATACAGTCGGTGGAGTCGGATCTCTCCCCATCGCATATTTTCCAACAAATGCGCTTCAGTGACCGGTTCAACGAAAGACGGGCAACGCAGCATAGGAAATTCATCAATATCATTGATGTCATATTCACTGGATTTGGACGCGCCAATCCCTTTGACATCAGTGATATCGCAGGAAAAACCTTCAATCACCTCTTCCTGAACCAGATTGGCGACCTCTGGCACAACCACGTCGCTGCTCACAAACTGACGATCGGAGTCAGGTTGCAGATAGTGCAGAGCATAAGGAATACCGTACCGAGAGGTTGACATCCAGGTATGCCAGGACACCACAGACCGCAGCCAGAAAGTGTCTGGGCTGTGTTGCAATGGGATCGGGCAAAACAAGCCACTCCTGATCGCACGGGACAAGCCTTCCGGATAGCCGGTAAAATGCCTGAACTCCTCCCACAGCGCGCCAGCGACTCTGTGCACAAACGGTTTCTTGTCTAATCTGTCCGTACGAAATCCGTCGTCCGACATCATGCTCTCTTCTTTTTAATTCGTTATGCCGGCATCAATGCCAGTAGCTGGTAAATTCCGTCTTCTGATAACTCTTCAGTGGCATGCCATCCGAATGGATCAATCAGCGTCTGCTGCAGACGGGTTCGTCCTCTCTGGCTCACCACGCTGTGCTGCAAAATCACCAAAATGGTGAGATGGGGCTAAGGGAGCGGGGGAATTCTGATACAGCTCACATCAGCAATAGATATCCGGAACGCCAGTGAAGTAAGCGCTATCTATCAGTTACGCCCTGCAGAGCATTGAAAGGGGATATGTCAGGTGAAACTAAGGCGAACGGTTAGAAACGACACCAGATCAGGGCTGAATATCGGCACTTTGCGCCCATCTTTACTTCGATTTCCTCAATTTCATAATCTTTTCCTTGGCGCGTTCCCTGTGTTCATCGCTGATAAGATCCACTGACTCACCGTTAAGGTTGAAACGGTGGGTTCCTTCAACAACCGACATGACATAGCGCGCACTCTGGGTGTATCTGACCAGATACTGCTTAATCTGAACCTCAGAGATAGGTAAATTCCGCTCTTTGGCATCATTCACCATTGTTTCTGATATCTTGAGGGCCAGCGGCTTGTACTCAGAAAACAGTAAGGGCCAGAACTGGCTGAGCCTTTCCTGGGTCTTGGAATTTTTCTTGTAATTCCGCCTTGCGCTCCCGCGTAATTTTGCCGGAATATCCTCCCGCATTCCCGGAGGGCAATGAAGTTTTTGATCGTCCACTTTTCCTACCTCAACAGGCTCGGCCAGAGCTTTAACCTTAAGCTCTTTCGGCTCAATAATGATGCGCCGACGTTTTTTAATGATGATGGTGGGATCGGCCATAGGTTTACCTCTGCTGGAATCTTCTGAACGACGAAAGTACAGAATGATTAAGTACCGATTAAAAAACAACTCCTCAAATTATAGTATATTTTCAATGGGTTAACTACGACTTGGACTAAAATTAATCAAAAAAACACTCAAATTTTAGTAGTAATATCAGCTACTTAAAACACAGGTCTAAGGTTTACAATATTACGAATATTATTTTGCGCAGTGCCGGAAACTGCGGCAAAAATCCTGTGCATCAGCCAACATAAGAACCGGAAAATGACGCTACTGAATCACGAAGCACGGTACTATCTGGAAGTGACCACATTGCTCAAAGAAGATATTGATGACTACAACTTCTATTGTCGCAGTAATAACGTCCCCAGCATTACCATATGGCGTTCAGTGAGTTACAGAAGATTTGATGTTGTATGTTCGTGGGAGCATCTTGAACATAAAAATCATGATGTCGTTTGCAATCCACTGTTCGGGCCATGCATAACTGCTTACGCAGAAATGCAACTGAAGAAACTGATTACCTTGCATGATTGGCGTGGGCCGACCCCTCCGACCCTAGAACTGTCTAGGTCCCGACAGCTGGTGACATTCAAGCTTATCCAGAATATAGAGTGCGCACGAAAGCTGGCGATTGACAGCTACCTGTTTATTGTCTGCCTCATGGAAGATGTGCGAAACCTTGAAGCTGGGGAGCAGGTTTTGTGATGCGCGTTAGCGCATGTAAGGCGCCTGACGAAGTTTCATGGAAAACAATAGCTAGAGGCGCCGGTACCCGGCGTAGCCGGCTACTGTTTTGATAGATTCCACCAATCCTTCCCTTCATCCTGCAAAGCTATACCCGCTAAAAGCCACGTAGGAGTTTCTGTAAGCGATCGGAGTGGTCACGGCAAGGCCTTTGGCCGCAGACGGGGCGTATCTCCGCGTTATGCGCCTTTAGGCGCTTACGAGCGCACCTCCTTGTTTCTAGTCGCGATACTATCTGGGACTGATGTGGAGACTAGTTACAACATCCGTCATTAAAAGTGATGCTTTCCTCGGCCTTCGGCCGGGGGAGCGGCACTTTTTAGTGTCGGGTTCTGGCTCAGGGATTACATATTTGTACTATCGAGAAAGTACGGATCGAATAGTACCGAGTAACTGGATTAGTTCGGGGCCCGCCGCTTTGCGGTGGGAGCTAACTTTAAATCTGAGCGGCGCGACCTTTGGTCGCTGCAAGGGAAGTCATTATTGAGTCTGTCCATAGGGCAGACGACGAATAGGTTATTTTTTTATATGAAATGCTTTTATTTCTTTAACAGATAGTACAGAGCAGAAGTTTAAAAGGATCTATGCACTTTAAAACAGGAACGTTTAGCGCTTTAAAGCTATAGCGAGTTTAACTTAATAGAATGATCCCTTGCAGTTAAGTGTGGATAATTCATTTTGGCGTAGTGTGACGTCATTCTGTACTTAAAATTTGTCGGTATTGATGATGCAGGGTTTCTAAATGCCAGCGCCAGGCATAACGGGGAGTACATTAAATAAACGATGCTGTCTAACAGACGTGAGTAACCCTCCGGCGCTAGCCGGATAGCTCATATGTAAGGTTCAAGTGGTGCCTGTTGCCAGGCGAGTATGATTATTACCGCGGGACATAAGCATTCGTTCTTTAACGCGTCGCGATACTTCTCTCCGTACAGCATCATGATTACCGGTGAACCGTCCCTCGGCAATTTCACGCGTCAGCTGTTGCTTCACGATCGCTTCAATATCACGACGGGTGCGGCTAACGTCTTTACGAGCCCGAGCGCGTTTCAGGCCGTGTAACTTGCGTTCCGACTGGTAGATACGGAAACGTTCGCGAACATAACGCCAGGCTCTGGCGATTAACTCATCCATTTCCAGGCGAGGCTTGTTCTGCTTTTCACGCTGCTTATTTTCCCATTCCACTCGACTACGCCGCGCAGCTGCAACAGCAACGTCGGAGACATCGAGAGCAGAGAACAGCGCCGGTGTGAACGTTATATCCGTAGGAATATTGCAACCGATCTGCGGATCATATTCAGTCTGATAAGTGATAAGCCCCAGTTCCGCCATAAAGCGAAGCGCCCGGGTAGCCCGGGTGATAGAAAGGTTACCCTTTTTAGATTCGGTGGCCAAACCGCACTCGATAGAAAGGTTTGTAATTGAACGCTGTACACGGTTGGCCAGCGGATCGTAGTGAAAACATAGTCCCTGGAGTAAAGCATCTATGGCGCGCCGGCGAAGAACTGGTGGCATTCTTCGACGAAGGCCTAAGGAGCGCATAAATGCGACGTGCATAGAAAAATCGAAACGGGACGTAAAATCCTCAGATTTTTCCATCAGCTTACGGCAGAACGGCAGAGTTTTTTTGCCTTCACGAGGCGTAAATTCAGGATTCGGGTTCCGGACCTGCAAATATTGCGAGACTAGAGCTGGAGAGTTAGCCACCGCACCCTGCACTTATGACTGGCGCGGTTAAAATGAGTTGAAATGGGCAACACATAAGATATAATTCTTCCTAGGTTATACCTATCGATACCCTCTTGTTCTACGACGGCCGGTCAAAGCGACAGTAGAACAGAGGGTTTTCACTTTCTGAGGCTTCGTTCACCTCTTCTGCCGCTGATATTACCCCATCTTTCCTAAGTTGCAAATCCTAAGATCTTCTAAGATCTCGTTTTCTCATCAACGCGATGTGATCTGCTTCACACCAATTCTTAGCCCGATTCATCCTTACCCCCCATTATGTCAATGCGCATTTATCCTAATAAACCCGTCAAACGCTCAAAAAGCAGTCATTTAACCAATTTTTTGCAAAATTAATCCGATCAAAAAATAAGCACACTCACGATCTTTTATTCTGCTCTTTGGATCTAACGCAGTAGAAATGATCGAGGAAAGTTAAAACAACGATCATTTATTCTGATAGTTCTGAGTGTTATCCACAGCTCAGTGCTATTACACTGTTTTAAAGGATGTTTACAGCGTTAAATATTGAGGTTATAAAGCAACGCAATATGACTGAGCCATCAAGGCAACCAACCAGTCTGGCTTTACTGAATTGTTCCTTCGGGGAAGAGTGAACACGCCTCTTCTAATCAAACTGCAGGTACAAATATCAGTACGGTAATGTTCACTGTGAACGCCTTCTTTCTTGACTACTTCTCCCACGGTCAAGAAATGGCGGAGCTTACAAAATTATCGATACCTTTAATGCGAGACACTTATCATGGAAGCGTGGTATCTGCTTTGCTACGAACCGGGCAAGGGAAATTTATATAAGGCGCAATTAAGCCTGGACAGAAAAAACATCAATTTCTTTTGTCCAATGTTACGAACCTATCGGGAACGCAAAGACTGTAACAGTTTTAGAATGAGTGTTGAGCCGCTGTTCAATGGCTATATATTTGTCGCATTCGATCCTGAAATAATTCATCCGGCAAAAATCGAAACGGAATGTCCCGGTGTTAGTAAATTTGTACGCTACGGAAATGAAATTAAAAGCTTACCGCCTCATGTTATTGAAAGCCTGATGGACCTTCCGTTTTGTACAGATGAACTCGACAGATATCGCTTAACGTCTTCATCTACAAAAACACGACCAAAGAGACCACCCAAAAAAACCAGACGACGCATGAACAATCCTCAAAAGGTTCAAAGCAGCCTCTATAGCAAAATCAGAGATATTGTGGAAATCGACGAGGAACCGTTACGTACGGCAATGTTCGTGGCATTTGCTGAAAGCCTGTCTGAGCAAAGGAGGACTGCTAATGGATATAATTGATCATCTTCTGGATGAAGAAGAGTTTTTATTGAATCTCAAAATTGAATCTCGTCGCGTTAAGCCAGTTATACCATCTGCGACCCATTGCCAGCATCAGCATTGTAACGCTGAAATACCAGAGAGCCGACGGGTATTGGTTCCCGGCACACAATTTTGCGTATATTGCCAGGCGGAAAATGAAAAACTAAATAAACACTTTCATTAATACCCTTTAGTTCCCTTGCTACTCTTGGCCAGCCTTTGCTGGCCTCTTTTATATCAACGCCCCTCCTTTTCTCTAAACAGACCTTCTTATGAAGGATCATCTTTTAGGCCCATCATGAAAAATAAATATCTAATGCACCGCGTTACTCCAGAACGCAAAGATGAATTAAATGGCGTAGCTGTCGATCTTGGATATAAACAAAGGCAGCCTATTTCCGTCAGTGATGTTATTAATGCGCTAATTGATATGTGCGTCACAGGTACTGTAAGTCGAGAAGACCTTACAAAACAGATCTTGGCCAACTTTGAGAGACCCAAATCAGCTCCAGGCCGGCGTGTCACAGGGGAAAAGTTATGAATAAACACATTACCTGTTTACTCCCGCTTTGCCTGACCGCGTGTCAAACCACTCACGTCAGCACCCAGCCTGACGCCTTGAGCCTTGTGGATCAGCTGCTAGGTGAGCAACTGGTAAAAATTCAAATCGAACAGAAGAGTCTTGCGCTTGCTAGCGGCCTCAATTTCCAGCCATTAAAGACCAGTCAGCCTGTTACGGTACAGAAAGCACAGCTTACACCTTCGGGTAAAAGTTCCCCTACCCCTGCCACAAAAGGTCTGGTGGGTAAACCAGTAATTACTAACTCTCAACCTGCCAAGCTCCCGAACGTTAGTTTTACCGGGGATGCTGACAACCTACCGGCCCTGGTGTCAAATGCAGGGAACAAACAATCACTCGATACTGCCCTGAGAGTAATTATCCCGTCAGGCTGGTCAACGGTGAAATCAGCCCGTTTAAAATCCGGCTTCAAACCACTGATTAGCTGGAGTGCTGGCGATCAATGGCCACATACATTGAGCAAGCTTGCACTCGAAAATAAACTCCAGGTGACTATTCAATGGGCCTCTCGCCAAGTCCTGATTGATTTGGCTGACACTCAGCAAGGAACAAAACCTGTGGTGACGAATCCGTTGCCGCAACCAAAGTTACTGTCCCCACCGGCTATAGCTGCCAAACCTGTCGATCCGGATAAATCCAAACCTTCTCTTATGGCTGTTAAGAAGACCAATACCCAACAGGCTTCATTACCATCACTTCAGCCGGCCAAAAAAGTATGGAGAGCGGAAATCGGGACAACGCTCAAAGATGCCATATTCACATGGGCGGCAGAAACTACCTGTGAGGCTAATCCAGATAAAAAATGGACCGTAGCATGGGTAACAACCACGAACTATCGTATCGACGGCCCATTGCAGTTCAGCGGTACATGGCGAGACGCGCTTAATCAGGTATTCACACTTTATTTAAAAGCCTCAGTACCTCTTTATGCCGGCACTAATTCTCCCCAGTGCGTACTTAAAGTCGATGATAAGCCAGTTGTGGATGATAAAACTGTACGTTAAGGGGGCCTTGTGGGCTATCTTTTATTGGCGATATTCACGTCCTTATTTCTGCTTTCATCTGGTTCCCTACAGCGTGATAACGCTACTTCTGCTGAAGCCTATGCTCAGGGCACCATTAACCAGCAAGCAACGGATACCATGCGGTACCTGAACTCCCTTGTTGACTACCTTTACCAACACCCAATCAGCGATGGTTCGGTTCCGGACACGCAGCTGGGATTCGTCCCCCCTGGAGTGAAAAATTTTATTCAGAGCGGTCGTTTATGGGTCTATCAGCCAAACCAGCACGGACTTGTTCGTGCACTGGCCACAGCCTCGTCTCAGTCGGCTTTCATCGGAATGGTGAAAGCCCGACGGCTGGTTGACCTAAGCGGTCTCGATATGCAGGTCTCCGTTCCATCACAAATTCCAGACGGCTATATCGTTTACCTCAACTAAAGTCCTTTACCGCCAGGTTCTCCTGGCTCACGACACGACGAGAAATCCTCATGAAACAACATCCCATGACCCGGGTGGCAATTGCGATTGCCGCCCTCTCGCTGCTGGCTGGTTGCTCTAACCTTCAGCGAATCAACGAAACGCAAAACACAGCTGCAACCGATTTTGATACGGCTAGCCGTAAGATGACCGTCCCGACAGGCACACAGCCAGTAAGCGAGTTCTCAACGCAATGGATAAACCCAGTCCCACTGAATTCAAAAAGTGAGCAGGAGTTACTCCCTGGATGCTCTGTCACCCTCATGCGTCCAGGGGAGATAAGCCTTGCTGATGTAAGCGCGTTTATCACCCGCACATGCCGAATTCCGGTAGTCATAACTCCGGATGCTCGCTCGGCTGCAATGTCCCGAGGAGCGACTGAAAAGATGTCAGGCTCGATACCGGCACCAGTGCCCGCACCTGACGCAACAGGAATGATTCCGTTAAATCAGATGGGGGCAACTACATTGCCCAGGGCTGTAACCGGTACGGATGTTTTAAAGGGTGTTCACTGGCAGGGTGCACTATCCGGGCTACTGGATCACGTTACCACTCGTTTGGGGCTTTCCTGGCGCTATGAGCACGGTCGAATCGCTATTTTCTACCTGGACACCCGATCGTTTCCTATAACGTTCCAGGATTCACAGAACTCGTTCTCGTCCAAATCAGTCTACGGCACAACATCATCGTCCGGAGAGGGCTCAAGTGGTGAGGGAAATACGTCCCAGACAACCACGACCGATATGAACACAAACCGCTATAAGGAACTTGAAGCGACCGTTAAGTCTATGCTGACGCCGGAAACAGGAAGGATGTCCATAGCCGGCGGAATGCTGACCGTCACAGACACACCGCGGGTGCTCACTGCAGTACAGCGTTATATTGAAGGACGAAATACTGAACTCACTCGCCAGGTTGTATTGAGTGTGAAAGTGTGGTCGGTAACCAAGAAAAGGCAGGATCAGCTGGGCATCGACTGGGATGCGGTTTTCCGCTCCGGGAGCGTTGGCCTGTCATTAGGTAATACGATGTCTGGTGTGGCTAACACAGCGATGACCGGCGGGTTATCTATTCTGGACGGCAAATTTGCTAACTCAAATGCCTTTATTCATGCCCTTGCACAGCAGGCCAACATTTCGGTTGTCACACAAAATACCAGCGCGACAACAAACCTCAACCCTGTCCGTGTACAGGTTATTACACAACAGGACTATATCAGCCGTGTCAGTACTGAAAATACAGCGAACGTTGGCTCAAGCACATCTGTAGAGAAAGCAACCATCTCCACCGGTTTTAACATGACCATGCTGCCGTACATTATGCCGGCGTCTGACCGTATGGAGCTGCAGTATTCAATATCCATGAGCGACGATCCGGAAATGCAGCCGGAAAAAATCGGGGAAGTGACGTTAAAACTCCCAAAAACAAAAATGCACAATTTCGCTCAGAACGTCATTCTAAAATCCGGACAGGCGTTACTACTCAGTGGTTATCTGCAGGCTAACAACACAGTAAATAAAAACGGAGTAGGTTCTCCTGGCTTCATCGGGCTCGGCGGCGGCTATAACGCTGAGAAAGGAGACACGATTCTCGTAATCGTCATAACGCCGACTCTGCTGGGGTAAAAAATGCAGCACAATACTATTATCCATGCCGGCAGGAATATCTGGGTGGCAGGCCTGTTTTGGAAAGTTTCTGAGGCGAGCAGAAAACTGGATCACAGGCGTCTGGCGAGGAAAGAAGATGCAGATCACTTCATTTCCTTGGTTCAGTCTTCTGGTGTACTTATTGGCACTGCCAACCTCAGCCTTACGGGACTAACGCCACGGCAAGCTGGCCACGCGAATGCACTGGCGCCAAACTTACTTACTCTGTTAGGCGATAATGCCTGGGCTGTATTTGAGTTAGAAGACGGCGGGTACTACTTCGTAGCCACAACCGGCGGTTCTCTGTCCCTCCTGTCTGATATAACAGGGAGCCTTGAAGAAATCCGAAAGGCAGTTGAGCGTTATCTTAGCTATACCGGATCTGAATCAGCTTCTGTTGTATTTTGCCCTGTAGGGTTTATGCCCGACCTGACCGCTCCGAAGGGCGATCTAAATCAGCTTCTGGCCACACTTACCCGCGAACGTACCTTTCGCCTAAAACCGATATCTACACGGCGGCCAGTGGCAATCTGGTCACTCGCTGTTTTACTTGCCGTTGCAGGATGGTACGGATATTCAACCTGGCAGCAGAAACAGGAGCTGAAAGATCTGGAAATTAAGAGGCTTGCTATTGAGAACGCGCAACGGCTTGTTAAGAAAGATCCCCCAAAGCCCTGGGAAAGAGTTCCTGACGCAAAGTCTTTTATACAGACCTGCAGCGAGGGCTGGATCGTACAGTTGAGTATGGCTGGGTGGCCATTTAAGGCTGCTATGTGTGGAAGTGATGAAGAAGGTATTTACGTCAGGTTAGCCTGGCGAAAACCCGAAGGAGGAACACTTGACCCATTTCGTCAGAGGCTGTCTTATTTTTATCCCGAGCTTAAACCTTTTTTTAATATACCCGGAGAGGCCAATACCGGTGGAGTCAAAAAGCCGTTAAGAGTAATTAATCAAGCATCTCCAAGTGAACATATTGGCGACGGTGATGAGATTACTCAGCGCGTAACGAATTACGCGCAACAAATACAGGCGAAACTGGTACTGAGGGAAGACAATAAAGGTAACGTTATTGTTGATGGTAATCTTGTCGATTTACCATGGCGTACTTATTCCTTTCAGCTCGACACCGACATTCCTCCTGACAATCTATTTGGGCCTGATATTGATACATCAGGAATACGTTTAAATGTAATAACAATGACATTAAACAACGCAAGGCTGCATTACAGTCTGGAAGGAACACTCTATGCGACTCGCTAAATACATTACCGCTCTATTTATTCAAAGCATCAGCTTTTATGCAGGCGCAGCAGAAGGTGAAACCGGGAAAATAGTCTCAACACCTTCTGCTACACCGGTTCATAATCTGACTACTAAAGACCTTGAAAGAATACAGGCTGAAACAGTCCTTTATGAAGCTCGCGCTGCGCGTGCAAAAGCCATTATCAGTTGGCAAACGAACGGGAATGGTCTTGATGCTCCAGTTCCTATAATGGGCGTCACTACATCAGCTGAAAAGGCTACGGAACATGCGCGGATTGACCGTTTTGAAAGCGTACCCCGCATCCTTGAAATTGCTGGGAGTAGTGGCCAGTTAACTTGCAGGATGCTCATGCCCGATGGAACAGTCGTGGAAGCAAGGAATGGCCAGCGACTTCCTGGGTCTGCTTATACAGTAGACAAAATTACTTCACAGGGCGTTCAGTTAAAAACAGATGCAGGAAAAATAGTTTCACCATCTTTTACGGAGTAGCACCATGACAGATTTGGCTGCATCGTTCGTCCAGAACGAGGACATTATCGTTCCAGCGCAGATTGTGACTCGAATTCATCTTAAGGAAGGTGAGCAAGCACCTTCCTTATTCATATCTGAAAATGATCGTTACGATGTTCAAATACAAGCTTTTGTAAGAAAAATTACAGATATAGACCCTGATACGTTTATTAAGTTTCTGCCTCTAAATGAAATACATGCGCTTAATAAAGGCGACAAGCTTGCAACTGACATGCAGCTGACCCCATCGCAGAAAAAGGTCGTAGAATTGTTCAGGCTTGCTGTAAATCGCAAGGCATCCGATATTCACATCGCTATCGGGGAAGAAGGGCTGGCTTTTATTAATTTAAGAATTCACGGAAGTCTTATCCGAGTAAATTCGATCCCTCAACAAGAGGGTTTAACTCTCGCGTCGACAATAATTCTTTCTATGTGTGACGTAGCGGAATCTCAGTTCAACAGTAACCGCCCTCAGGATGGGAGAATTGAGTCGAAATATCTTGAAGGACTAAATTTATTTGGCGCACGCTATTCACACACACCGACGGTTCACGGCATTCATGTAGTAATGCGTTTAATACCTGATGATAGTGAAAACCCTCCAACACTCAGCGAACTGGGTTTTCTACCAGAACAAAAGAAATTGCTGGAGAAAATGTTAGTCACTCCAGAAGGTATGGTTATCCTGAGCGGTCCCACAGGATCAGGGAAAAGTTCGACCCTTCGCACAATGGCCAGCATGTATCTGAGCTTCCATGAGTACGCTCTGAATCTTGTAACATATGAAGATCCCCCGGAAGGGCGCATTAAGGGGGCCGTTCAGTGCCCGATTATTGCCAACAAAAATAACCCAGACGACGTTCTGCGTGCATGGCGTCTCTATCTCGCAAACACTCTCCGTATCGACCCCGATGCAATACTTATCGGTGAAATGAGGGACTCTTTCTCAGCACAGGCATGTGTCACAAACGCAATGACAGGCCACCTCGTTTTGTCAACGACACATGCAAATGACCCTTTCAACATTCTTGAGCGCCTGCTGACGCTTGATATCAGACCCGAGTTATTAACAGATCCACAGTTGTTCATTGGGCTTGTCAGTCAGCGACTGGTTCCTGTTCTCTGCGAGCATTGCAAGTTGAGCTGGAACGATGTTGTTAATGATCTAAGCGAAATCCAGCAACAACTAATTTCTGAAACCTGTGATACCGGAGCCACTCGATTCAGAAATCCAGCAGGATGCAGCTGCTGTGAAGAAGGTATTGTTGGTCGTCAGGTCGTGGCCGAAGTGATACATCCCGATGCGCAGTTTATGCTCAGCTTCCGAAAACAAGGGAAACTGGCAGCGCGTGAATACTGGATAAAGCTAATGGGTGGCATAACTCGTAATGCACATGTCCTGAAACTGGTTAATCAGGGGCTGGTAGACCCAAGGTCAGCGCAGCGGATTTGCCCTCTTGATGAAGATCGACGGCTGTTGACTGAAGGCGCGCAACAAAATGAAAGCTAAACTGAACTCCTTACTGGCCGGTATATCAGACCTGTCTTCAAGCACGCTTGTTAGCAATTTCAATGCCCGGCGTAAAGCCTGCAACCGCTGGATTTACAGTAAAACCTTCTCGAGCGGCGATCGCCTTAAACTATATGAAGAACTAGCCTTCCTCCTTAGCAATAATCAGCGTCTGAACGTGGCGCTGGAAAATATGTTATCAACCGCATTGAGCGGCGGGCTCTCAGCTGCACGCGCAGCAGTCTGGCTTGAAGATATTCTTGAAAGCCTTAATAACGGTCTTCCTCTCGATCAGGCGTTGGTCGAATGGGTTCCGCGCGGCGAATGCGCAATTATCAGTTCAGGTCTTCAGGACGGAAATCTTTCGCAGGCGCTGGAACGAGCCACTACGATAGTTAGTGGGATAGAAGAGATGAAGTCGAGTGTCTTCAGTGTACTCGCATATCCATTCTTTCAAGTCGCTATCGTCACCGGCCTGCTGAAAATGATCCATGATTACTTTTTGCCACCGATGACCCGTATGTTTCCCCGGGAAGATTGGAGTGGTTCAATGTGGTTGCTTGGGATAAGCGCTGATGTTGTGGCCAAACAGGGTATCTGGCTGGGGATCTTCTTCCTGTTGTTCTGCGGCTGGACGGTGTGGTCTCTGCCAAACGTAGGAGGACGTCCGCGGCGCATTCTAGACTATATGATTCCCTGGTCACTTTACCGGGACTTTCAGGGCGTCGTGTTTTTACTTAATGTGGCAGCTCTGCTCGGGGCAAACGTTAAAACGCTCGATGCCCTAAATAAACTTGCAACACACGCGTCACCCTACATGCTGGAGAGGCTTAATGCCATACGGCGAAGAGTTAATGCCGGCGATCACCTGGGGCTGGCCTTGCGCAACTCAGGATATAATTTCCCATCACTTGAAACTATTAACAAATTAGTGCTTCTGACCGCAGGGCAAAATAGTGATAACAGTCAAATAGTGATTGAGCGTTACGCAATGCGCATGCTCAAAAATACCATTAAATCAATGAAGCGCAGAGTTATCCGTCTATCCCTACTTTGTTTCTGTCTTATTGGTGCATATATGGGCATGTTGCTGGCCGTTATCCAACAGCTCAATGACCTGGCAGATCAAATCGGCAGATAATTTTTTCACTGAATTTCAAATACCTCGGGAACCCCGTCTGGAGTGCCCGGTTCATCGCTGGTCGCTAGACCTGTCTGTTACACAAGGAAATATCAATGAGTAAACAATGCACTTTGCCTGCCACGCGGGTTCATCGTGGCGTTCTGAGTATCGAGATCGTCATTATCTTGGCCGTACTCGCAATAGCGGCCATAACCATCTTTCTTAATTCCAGCGGCCTTTTCAGTAAAAACGAAACGTCCACCGAAATGGCTAATGCCCAGCAACTGACTGTTAATACCCGTTCATTGCTCAAAACCGGCGGTGTTTATAATTTTAACGGTGCCTCAGATATGACCGGGCTGTTAATTAAATTTGATGGCGCCCCGAAAGCTATGTCAGTAGTTGGTGATGCATCAAGCGGTACTGCGACGCTGATTAACGTCTGGGGGGGAGGGGTAACGATCGAGCCAACCGCTTCCAGCGGAGGTAAAACAGGGTTCACTTTAACTTACGGAAATGTGCCGCTGGCTGCCTGCACAGTCATGGCTTCTCAAATGTCCTCTTCGTACGGCGAAACTTCAATTAACGGCAGCACAACAGTAGGAACAGTCAGCGCTGTTACTGCAGGTAGCCAGTGTACGAAAGATAACGGTTCTACAGGCACTAATGCCCTGAAATTTACCAGCATGACCTAATCAACCTAACCCGGGCAGGTCAAACCTGCCCGTTCAAGGAGGCATCCGATGAAAGTTATTACTGGACTGCTAGCTCTGGTGATTGCTATCTCTTTTTCGTTATCTGCTAAGGCATTTTGTTTTAAGGAGGCAGGCGTACGATACCAGATTGACCCTCGTTTATTGATGGCCATAGCGCAGCAGGAAAGTGGAATGAACCCTACAGCTGTTAATACTAACCGGAACAAATCGGGAAAAGTGGTTAGCTACGATTATGGCTTAATGCAGGTCAACTCAAACCACATCCCCAAATTAATAGGCATGGGGATAATAAAATCAAAGGACGAGCTGCTTAAGAATCCCTGCCAGAACGTTCAGATCGGAGCATGGATACTGGCGTCACATTTGCAGAAATGCGGTGTGAACTGGTCCTGTCTTGGCTCATACAACGCAGGTTTTTCTGAGAAAACCGAGCAGGAAAAGAAACGCTTAAATTACGCCAGAAAGATTTATCACCGTTATAACACCCAATTGGCGGGGCATCCCTGAATGAGCCTGACGGCCTTATATCTGTATGCTCTGCTATTGGTTTATCCTGCCGGTAAAAAATTACTGTTTATATCCGAATTCTATATTCAACGCATGGATAACGAGAGTGAGCCAGCAAATACGCTACACCATGAACTGCTCAAGGTCTGGCTTATTTTATGTGTCGTTCTGATATCAGTAGGTTTAGCCGGTTTCCTTGGTCCTGAACAAATACTCAGAGCTCTTCTTGTTGGTGCGTGGTGCCTCGTTCTCGCCGCGCTTGATATAGCCCGATTCTGGCTCCCCTTTCGCTTTACCGCCTCTCTGGCGTTAACTGGCGTCGTGTATTCAATTTGGATACTTCCAGAGCGCAATCCAGCTCAACTGCTGGTCGAACTTAGCTTTATTTTTATACCACTTGAGCTTGTTCGCCTGACGGCGAATTACATCCAAAAAGATGAGGTATTTGGCAAGGGGGATGTTTGGTTAATTACAGCGCTCGTTTGCTGGTACCCAGCATTCGATGTACTTGCCGTTACGCTGATCGCGCTATCTGCAGCCATATTTACTGGCGCCATAACCAAGCAGCGTTACCTGCCATTTGGCCCTTTTCTCTGCCTATTCGCCGTTATTCCGGCTTTCACCACACTGGACATAATCATATGAAGAAGAAAATTCACCGTGGAATGGTGAGCATTGAAATTTCTGTTGCACTGGCAATCATCATGATTGCAGGCATATACGGAATGAGTCGGTACAGCCAATACATGACTGAGCTTGAATGGTCTGTTGAAGCACGCCGTATGGATGCAGTTACTGCAGCCGCCAAAAGTTACATCCGTGATAACCGTGAAACCCTACAAAGTCAGGTCTCAAACAGTGGCAACGTAAAAATTACCGGCGCGCAGCTGCAGCAGGCAGGATATTTACCCCCGGGCTTTACACTATCAAACACCAGTGCTCAAACTTTTCAAATCGCAATTGTCCGCAACCCTTCTGACAATACAAAGCTGGTTGGTTTTATCCTTACTCAGGGAGGAAAGGCAATTTCTTATAAGGGGTTAAGGTATATCGCTCAGTCTATACATGGTGCAGGGGGATACATCCAGACCGCAAATCAGGCAGAAGGAGCCTACGGTTCATGGAAAATGAATTTATCAAGTTATGGTTTAAGCGGCGAATCAGGTCGCCTAGCAGTATGGCTTTCCTCTGATGTTATCGGAGCCGATGACCAGGAAAGTGATCGGCTTTACCGTTATGCGTTAGCCAGCCGGCCAGAATTAAATCGTATGCACACAGCGATAGATATGAACAGCAATAATTTGAATAACGTTGGTACTGTTAATGCTAAAACAGGAGCGTTCACAGAAAACATTACTGCAAAAAATGGAACTATCACTGAAACTCTAAATGCTAATAACGGGATATTTTCGGAGGGTGTAACTGCAGACTCTGATATTCGCTCAACTGATGGTTGGTTAATTACTCAGAATTCCAAAGGTTGGATGAACTCGACACATGGCGGCGGGTGGTTTATGTCCGATGACGACTGGATGCGCAGCCTTAATAATAAGAACATATACACCGGCGGGCAGGTCCGGGCAGGATCACTGACTTCAGATGGAAGGCTTACAATTGGTGAGTATTCCTTACACCAAAAAGTGGAAGTTGCAGGCACTGTGTGTTCACAAAATGGCCTTCAAGCACGTGATGCAACTGGCGCTGCACTTTTCTGTCAATCCGGTGCGTGGGGCAACACTAGTGAAAGCGGCGGACACTACACACTAGCAGTCGCTACAAATAACATGATCACGTCAATTGGTAGTATCAATCCTGGGATAATTGAGTATTACGAACTGAGATCATGTCTTATTGGAAACCCTAAAATTTCGTCGCGCTGTGGATGCCCCGAAAGTTATCAACGAACGATCATGGGTGAGTTCTCTACGTCAGACAGGAATGATAATAAGCAGTTTTTCACTAGTGTAGCGTGTTTAAGACGATGAAATTATCCCTGTAACCTCCCTGTCAATCCGGTGCGTGGAGTGCGCCAGGAATCGGAAGAAAAACAATCTTCAGACTGAATTTCAGTAATGCACTAACCGCACAAAATCTAGGCCAACATCAGATATGTGCGCTGACTAGCGTCGGGTTCCCTGATGGGCCTGGTGCATGTCGTTTAGATGTTGACTCGGCTGATAATTGGAAGCTGTTTCTTGTTCCGTATTGGAACGTAACAACAGAATGCCACGCAATCTGTATCAATTAACCCCCCTGTCAATCCGGTATGTGGGCGCAGGCTGGGAAAGTTGATGTGTACTATTCAAAAGACAACTACACAAATTGGTTCCGTGACCCCACCCCAAGGGCACCATATCCCTTTATACAAAATTTAGGGCAACGTAATTTCTGTGCATTGCGGCATATGGTGGCTCCGTATATGGGTAACGAAAATCCAGGTGTTGGTTGTTCAGTTGAACAAAATCTCAATGGAGATTGGTTGCTAAAGCAAAATCAGTTCGTCTCCGGCGAGAATGGCTTTTGTAAAGCTATCTGTTTTTAAGCCTTCTAACCCCCCTGTCAATCCGGTATGTGGGCTGCAGGCGGCGGATTAACAGATGTTGTTGTTAAAAATGGCGGATACGGCGGGTATGTGAATGAATGTCCGCCTGGTCAGATGTTAGTTGGCATGTACGGATTTATGAGAAAAAACGGTAGTAACAGCTCTACTGAAGGTTATATGTGGATAACGCCATTTGATGCTACTCAAAGCGTCGATTGCTCACACAATGACAATTCATGCTCCAGACCAATGTATCAGCTCAATAGAATCGAAAAGATCAAGTGTGGCTAAGTTAGCCGCATTTTACTGTCGTTATTTTTGAGTATTTGTTGTAAGGGGCACAGCGTTGTCCCCCCGATCCGTTTTCGCCGTTTGAACCTGAATCCCAGCAGTTTTCGCCAGTCTCGTTAATCTGGCTAGATGATATCCATTTTTGCCCGATTTCAGTATATCGACTATTGCCATTTCCCCAAGCGTAGCCCTCCGTTACATAGTACATCACTGGTACATCGCTTGATCCAGGGCACAACGAGCCGGTCAACGTCTGCAATCCGCCGCCTGCTGCCCACATACAGGATTGACAGGGAGGTCACGGGTTAGCCGCACTTTGTTTTTATAGGGGACGTCCAGGTTGGCTGTCTAGTGCAAGTAGTCCCCTCTTTTCCTGTGCACGATGTCGTTATGTCATTTATTTGACTAAATAACACCCATAGATATGGTTGTGTTGGCCCCCAGGTATACCTATTCGTGTAATAAAAAACAGGAACTGTCCCACTTGGGCATGTATTTCCATCAACAGTAAGCAGCCCTCCGCCTGCGGTTCCCCACGCACCGGATTGACAGAAATAGTAATATAATTATCATCCCAGCTTTTGGGGTAAAATCATGCTGCGAAAGCGCATAAAAAACATGCAACTATCCACAGCACTGGATAAATATTATGAAACTGTATCTCGTTATAAACGAGGTGCATCTCAAGAATTTTATCGGGTCAATGTAATAAAAAGACAACCATTGGCTCAAATGACGATGGATAAAATTACTTCTGTAGATATTGCCGATTATAGAGATAAGCGACTATCCGATTTAAACCCTAAAACAGGTAAACGTATTAGCGGCAATACCGTTCGACTAGAGATGGCGTTGCTATCAAATTTATTTAGCATCGCACGCATCGAATGGGGAACCTGTCGAAGTAACCCTGTTGAGCTTGTGCGGAAACCTAAGCCATCACCTGGTCGCGAACGCAGATTATCTAAGAAGGAGGAACGGCAGCTCAGTAATCTTTTTAGAGATAAGAATATGGAGCTGTACTGCATATTTCAGTTAGCTATTGAAACTGCTATGCGTCAGGGAGAAATCCTTTCGCTAAAATGGGCTAATATTAGCTCCGACTACAGCCAAGCTTTCTTACCTGAGACAAAAAATGGCTATGCACGAACTGTACCTTTCACAAAAAGAGCAAAAGACATTCTTAAAACAATGACTCCATTTATATCAGAGCGGGAAACAGTTTTTTCTTACACATCGAGTGGTTTTAAATCAGCCTGGCGTAAATCTATAATATATTTGGAAATAAATGATTTGCACTTTCATGACTTAAGGCATGAAGCAATTTCTCGTTTTTATGAATTAGGCACGTTAACTGACTTAGAAATTAGTGCCATCTCAGGGCACAGAACTCTTACTATGCTTAAGAGATATGCGCATATTAAGACAACGTATTTAGTAAAAAAACTAAATACTAAAAAGAAAAAAGGTAATACCCCTGACCTTTTCATGCCCTATCCTGCAAAAATTTCATGCTATGAAAATGGAACAATTGAACTCTACTTCCCAGATTTTGAGGAACTCAACGTCATCGGCAAAACGTACGAAGAAACGGTTTCTTATGCTTCAGCAGCGTTGCTGAGAGAGCTGGCCATCAGATTAAAACAAGGGCATTTCATACCTTTCCCTATGAATATAATGCCAGATGACCG
This sequence comes from Pectobacterium carotovorum, assembly GCF_033898505.1. NCBI lineage: Bacteria > Pseudomonadati > Pseudomonadota > Gammaproteobacteria > Enterobacterales > Pectobacteriaceae > Pectobacterium > Pectobacterium carotovorum. The sequence continues at coordinate 50,823 of NZ_JAXAFK010000008.1, forward strand.
TTCATATACTGTTATTTCTCCAGTTTAATTTAATACGAAGCTGGCGATAGCCGGCTTCATCATTAATAAGCCAAAATCCTAACCCTTTAAATTTCATCCTGCCGGTTTGTTCGGCTCTACTCATCATTTTTCTCGAGAATGACATATGAAACGACACGTACTCGCGGCGCTGTTGCCTATACTGCTTGCCGGTTGTCAAACAGCCTCTGATGTTGATTGCAAACCAGCGACCTTAAACAGTAATTTACAAGCCAACGCCAACGCCAGTCAGGCCGGCATGACAACTTTATTGAAGTCTGGCGCCATTAATCAGAAAGCCTTCCAGTTAAGAAATAACATTACTGCAAATAGTCAAAGAATCAGTATTGAATGGGATGGCGATGCAGTTGAATTATTAAATACTCTCGCCAGACAACGTGGTTATCGATTTGTATATACCGGTACCCGCTTACCACTTCCTGTCAATGTTCATGTGAATAATATGACTTTTGAGCAGGTTCTCGACCTCGTTCGTGTCCAGACTGGCTGGCGAGCGAAATTAGTTCAGGAAGGCGTTGAGTTACGGCTTTACTTTAGCCTCCCAGATAAAGAGGGCCGTCTCGCATGAAACATTTTGCACTGGCAGGCCTAATGATGTTCTGTGCTTTGTCGGCTTTTGCAGATGAGATGGATGCTCGTCCTGGAGATATTTCCTCGTATTTGAATCCTGAGATAAACGATTTCAATGGCCTTAGCGAAACCGTGTGGCAGATGCTGAATGATGCCGGCCGAACGATCGGCTACCAGGGCGGAAAGGCGCAACGATCATATGAGCTAAGGCAGGCTCTCATCACAAGGGATGATATCCTGAGTAAAACCTATGACTTTCGTCCTCTTATAAGTCGCCAGGGATACTTGCCGCCGGTCATCGTGACATCAACCGACCTTGCCCATATCACTGCAGATCAAATCCGCACGGCTTACAGAACTTACAACATCATTGTCCCAGCTCGGTTTGTTAGCAACCCTCCGGGCTGGCGTTCATACCTTTTACTCGGACTCTCAGGTAAACGCATTGATGCCCCGGATGCTGCTGTTCGCCCCAAAGACAGCAAAGAGAAAGCCGTTTGGGAGGAAGCAATTCGCAAAGGGTGGGAAGAAGGACGCAAAAGTGCAGACCGCTCCCTCGAAGCAAACTTTAATCGTCTAACACGCGATTACTCCGGCATGCTCCGTTACTCCACGCTTTTGCAGCAAGGGATTATCCAGGCACCAAGCATCAAAGAAAACCAGCAGAGTGTAACCGGCACAAGAGACGAGTTGATGATCGGTGACAAAGTTAAACGTATTCAGGACCAGGCTGGTTTTGTTGTTGATAAGAACCGCTGGAAGCCCTCAGTTCGTAAGGAACCACAATGACATTCCCATCATTCGACTTTCATGCTCATGGCGGCATAACGGGAGATAGCCTGAGATCTTTTCTCGTCCATTGTGCCAAAAACAGCGTATCCGATATTTTTCTGCAAGGGGGAGGACCGCTGGTTGTGGATTTGCACGGTCGTAAAATTCGCGCCAGCGAGTTTCGCATTGAGCCACAACAGTTAACCCGGTTAATGGATGACGTCTTTTCGGAACAGATCAAGGGCGACCTTAAGGCGGGAAAAGGGGTCGATAGAGCACTGCAACTGACTGGCGATATGTATAACCGCAACGGGCTGGGGCGCGGTGAAAGCCTCCGGTTTCGCTGTAATTTTGTTCAGGCCACTATCGGTGATTACGACACGGTACCGGCACTGACATTAAGGACTATCCCAACGATCATACCGGAACTCGAGACGTTGGGGCTTGAGGATGATTTGCTACCCAGTCTGCTGCCTCACAATGGGCTTGCTTTGATCACCGGCGAAACCGGGTCTGGTAAATCCACCCTTATGGCGTCGATTTATCAATATATCGCTCGTAACGATCCCGACCGTAAAATAGTCACAGCAGAAGATCCTATCGAGTTCCTGCTTAACTTTCCAAACGCGATACTGATGCCTGAGCAGTCACAAATAGGCCGGGACATGGCCTCATTCGCGGAACATCTTCGTCTGACGTTGCGTCGCGCTCCTGGCGTGATTGGCGTAGGTGAGATTCGTGATCTGGAGACGCTGAGCGGTGCGATCGTGAATGGTCAATCTGGGCATTTCTGTTTGTCCACTATGCACACTAATTCCCCTGGCGAGACTATTCCCCGCGCACTGATGTTGGTACCTGAAAATCAGCGTGAAGCGATGGCGTGGAACCTACTCAGTAATCTGCAGTATGTCATTACACAACGCCTGCTCCGCACAACAGATGGCAAACGCCAGTCGATCAGGGAATATCTCATATTCGATGATGAGGTAAAAAACGAACTTGGTAAGTTAAAACATACCCAATGGCGTACCTGGATCGATAACCATCTGAGCTCACGCGGTGAGCGAATGAGTGATAAAGCCTGGGCCCTTTTTCAAAGTGGGCGTATCAAAGAAAAAGAGTTACTCACAGTCATTTCCCGACGTGAAATAGACAGGAGGGCAGCGATGTGAAAATCAGCCAATGGCGAGACGCAGGGCGGCGGCTTGAAATCGCGGGTGTGCCGGTCGTTCTCTTCTCATTGTATGCCGCATGGTTTCAGTGGCCAGAACCAACAACATTCTACATCGTCACCGGCATCATCCTTTTTTTCCGCATCCTCTCCTTCTTCGGTTTCACCATCACCATTTTGTGGCAACGCCTTCTTCGCCTGCTGCGGGGCTTGCAACTGACTGGACGCCCATGGTGGTACCGCAAATTTTTTGAGTAATGAGGAACAGAACAATGCAAAAACGCACGTACTTGGTCATTCCAAAAGAGAATAAAACTGAAGCACTTCGCGCAGCTGGAAGGCTGTCTAATGGGGATTACGCTCTCGAGTATGACAGATCGCAAAAAGTCTGGTTTGCAAAAGCCGAGGCGGACCTTGAGAAGGTTAAGCTGTGGCTGCCCGAAAATACCACTCCATCGTTGAATCAGACCTCTACTGATAATTTGTCGCCAGCTGAAGAGTTTGCACAGGTGCTTCAAGATGCAGGTTTTATATTTCCTGCCGGCGATTTACCGGAAATGGATGGGAAAAAACATCGCGTATTTGTCGAAGGCCAAAAACATACCTCAGCGAAAAAAAACGCCAGGGGCGATTATCCCGGAGGCTCTGGCGTTTATCAGGGCTTTCTCGATGGTAGAGCAGCAGGTTGGTACCAGAACCATAGGGCAAGTGAAGGGAAAGTGAACTGGACCTCCACTGGATCTTATACCTATGACCCCGCTGAAGTTTTAAAACAACGTGCCCTGGCAGCACAGAAACGTTGGGACAGAGAGATGAAGTCGCAGGAGGGCTATGCTCGCATAGCTAAAACTCTCTCTAACCAGTGGTCAAAAATGCCGAATGCACCTGACTCACATGCTTACCTCGCGCGAAAAGGGGTGCCCGCGGCGGCAGGAGTAAAGCTGGATAAGTACGATAACCTTGTCATTCCACTCAGTAACACTAATGGCGAGCTGCGGTCACTGCAGTACATCAAACCGGATGGCACCAAAAACTTGAAGAAGGATGCCGAGAAGACAGGGAATTTCTTTGTTGTTGGGGGGGAGTTGAATCCGCACCTTCCTTTTCTCTACGCTGAAGGCTACGCCACTGCAAAAACCCTCAATCAGGCTACCGGTATCCCGGTAATAATGACGGTTGATGCTGGCAACATGGTGACGGTGTCACGAAAAATTAATGAATTGTATCCCGATTCTGCGCACATCATTTTAGGTGAAGATGACTTCACAAATGATGATAACAAAGGCCTCAATAAAGCCCGTGAGGCTGCAGACGCTATCGGTGGTACTTACATCATCCCGCAGTTCACCGAAAGCGAGCGAACCCAGGCATTTGCCGGCACAGGTTCATTTAGTGACTTTAATGACATCCACACCTCCCGCGGTATCGATGCCGTTCGAGAGCAGCTAGCGCCAGTGCTCGACCCACTACTACCCCATTGGCGTAAAAATTTGTCAGAGGAAAACATCATGCCAAGTAATTTTGAGGAAAATAGGCCTCAAACTATTGTGTCTGAGCCGTCTATAGCGATTGAGCCTAATAAAGTAGAGCCATCGAACACTGAGCACAAAACTATAACCTTGTACCATGGTTCGCCTGCCACCTTCAGTGCCATTGATTCAGAAAAAATAGGGCTAGGTCAAAACTTTGTAGGGAGAGGATTTTATACAGACACGTCTCCATTAGGCGTGCAATATGTAATGGAAGAAATAAATCATCAGAACTTTCACATTTATGAATTAGAAATACCTTCTAACTCAATTATTTTAGATCGTTGGGATGATTCTTCATTAACGGATGAACTGCGTGAGCGAATCAGAGAAGCAGGGAAAACAGTTCATCAACAATTTATAGAGAATGGGAATCCTTCACGGTCAGATCTCGGAGAGAGACTAGCCAGCTGCGAGAAAGTAAATGAAACATTTATTTCGTTAGCCAGTAGCCCACAAGGTATGAGTATTCTTAAAGAGGCAGGAATTGGTGCTTTGAAAGACAATAGCTATGTAGCTATTGTCAACACTGATCTAATTGATAATATTCGCTTACACTCTGCGGGGGGAAATAAAAAAGATGAAATGACTAAATATATTGAAAACGCGTTAACTAATGTCGCTCAAGACTCCTCAAGATTATCGAACATCTTGCAAGAAGAGCCGAATTTTTCAATACATTATGATGCTATACATTCAGAACTCGTAAAGCTAGCCACGGCGCAAAACAAGCCAGAAGAAGCTGAAAGGTTGACATCTATACTCACACACACACTAGTTGAAACTATTGATAGCAACCCTGTTAGAAAAAATAATATTACTCCTTTAAATAGACTATATGCGGAAACAATAAGAAGCCTTGACTTAAATTACAGTAATAGTGTTGCAACTCTTGGTAACTTAATTGATTCCGCTGTTGTAAACATCAGTCCTAATCAGAAACTAGTTCCAGAACCAGACAAACCACAACCAGTAATTACTGAACCGGAACCAACTCCAGAGCCCGATAAGCCTCAACTAGTGGCTAATGAACCGAAACCAAATCAAGAGCCAGATAAACCAGAACCACTGACTACTGAACCGAAACCAAACCAAGAGCCAGTTAAACCAGAACCACTGACTACTGAATCGAAACCAAATCAAGAACCAGATAAACCAGAACCACTGATTACTGAATCGAAACCAAACCAAGAGCCAGATAAACCAGAACCACTGACTACTGAATCGAAACCAAATCAAGAACCAGATAAACCAGAACCAGCATTAGAACAAAATACACAAGAAGCTACGCCAGTATTAGAAATCCCTGAACAACCACTTCCAGATTCAACACCTATCTCCACGCCAAAAACTGCAGACATCGAACCATCTGACTCCCCTGAAAATGCGCCGCCGGCTGTGGAAAACGGTTTTAATTTCACATTTGGGCGAATGCCCGGTGATGTTAGTGAACAAGAATCATCAGTAACTCCAATTGATCTGGATAAGCTGCTTCAGGGACTGACAAGCCGCCAGGAAGGCAGAACATGGATTTACTCTCTCGATGGACAGGATGCATTCCGCGATTACGGCGACCGCATTGTGATGGCCACTCCCGAAGCAAGCGAGAATGACCGGATGATCCTGGCGGCGTTGCTTTCAGCAAAAGCGAATCAACGTGGTGCAGTAGAAATTACTGGCAGTGATGAGTTTATTCAGCGAACAATGGGGCTGATCGCTGATCACAACATTGATGTGCATTTCAAAAACCCTCAGCAGCGGGAACAATTTGAGGCGCTGCTGAAAGCCCGGGCCGAGAATGCAGTGCCGAAAAATGGCATGAATATCGGTCCTGAATCAACTCCTGAAGCATCGGTACCAGTATCTCCTGCACCTGCTTCTGGTGTAGCGGAACCAGCACTTCCTGATGCTACATCCAGGCCGAAAGAAGCACAGAATCAACCAGTCACACCGGAATTAAGTGTCCTAGATAAAGAAACCTTGCGCACCGGCCTGACTGGCAAACTGCTCGATGCCGGAACGGCACCGTACAAATTTGATAAATCAAACTCCGAAAGCTTTTACGTGCAGATGCGCACTAAAAGCGGCAACAAAACATACTGGGGCGTCGAGCTGGAACAGGCGTTAAAGGATAGCGGTAATCAGCCTGGCGATATGGTCAAACTACAGTATCTCGGGAAGAAGGCTGTCACCATCAATGTGCCGGTGAAAGATGCCGAGGGCAATATTCAAGGTTTTGAACGGCTTGATACGCATCGTAACCACTGGACAGTAACCCCTGCTCTCGACAACCAGCTCTTGGTAGCTGACAAGCATGCAGTGGCTCCGGCGGAACTGGCTGCTTACGACGGCAATGCGTTCTGGAAACTGCAGCAGCAGATTATTCAGAATAACAATCTACCACTTTCCTCTCCCGCCCCCAGCGGACACGGGTTGCTTTACACCAGTCCTGATGGAAAGGGTCAGGTTGCGCCTGAGGTACCGCCAGTAAACGCCCCCGTTCCGAATCATTCTAAAGCTGCAGGTTCTGTAGTTATGGCGGCGCTGGATGATAAGGGTGAATTACTGGCGCATCTGGTGAAAGGCCACGGGGATTATCTGCAGGGGGTTATTCGTCATGAAGGTGAATTGAAAAATGTCCTGGCACGAATCTGCACGACAGAGAAAGGCAATACGTATCTTGCCTTAAACAGCGTACAGGACAACGGCTTACTCCAGCTCATTGGCCACGCTTCAGCTGTTAACACGCTCAAGAACGCTGAAGTGAACCACGACACCTTTGCATTTCAGATGAAGGGCAAGGACGCGCACAAATTTGCGGTTCCCCTGATTTCTCCCGAAAAGATCCCGCCGGCACTGCACAGCAAACTGGGTTTCTCGCAGGCATATGCGCCACCTAAATCCGAGGAGCCAGTTCCGACATCTCATGTACAGGCTAAGCCGGCTATTCAACCACAACCGATGTGAGGTCATCATGCACAACATACGTCGTACCCTTTGTTCCACATTAATCTTTCTGGCGTGCATCCCTTTTGCTGATGCAGCTTCCTGCAGAGCTGGTACTGCTGCGCAGGTGGGAAGTCAGGCCGGTTACAACCGAGCTAAAGAAGCAGCCGAGGCATGGTCGCAGCGGCAGAATAATGTTTCAGCTTCACTCGGAGATTGTCTGGGAAATATTTCAACGACTATTACCGCACCAACATTTCCTAATCTGGCAGATGTATTGAACCAGATTGGTCAGAAAATTTGCTCTGCAGCGCGCGATAAAATTAATGATTATGTTCCCTCAACAATCGACCCTTGGGGTGATTTACCATCAACTGCAAGTTTATCGGCTTACAGCTCATACATCCCGGTTACTCAGTCCCGTTCTGCAGTTCAGCTGCAGGTAACACCGCAGGCGGCTGCGGGTGATTCAGGGACAGGCTCATCATCCTTCATATCCCTGAACTGATGGAAGACACGCAGAAATGAAAAAGAAATCAGCCTCCCAAAAGGAGGCTTCGCCTGTGGTAGATGAAGGTCTGCGCAAATCTGACGATCCGATGATTCCTTTTATGGATGCGTTGGCGTTACAGCAAAAAAACATGCTTAATGCGGGCTTCGCAAGTAAAGCTCTCCAGGTTGCTCTTATCGCCTGTACAGTCAGCGCTCTCCAACTTCCTGTTAACGCATGGCTGGTCTACAAGGTAGCTAACCCTCCGACCAAATATTTTGCGACCAATAAGGGTAGTATTCTGAAGCAGGTCCCCACTGATGAACCTGCCTACAAAGATGACGATGTAATTGACTTCGGGGATAAGCTTATACGATCAGCTTTCCAGCTCGATTTTAAGAACTATCGGGTACAAATAAGCGATCAGCAACAAAAATTCTCTGAGGAAGGTTTTGCCAGCTACTACAACGCGCTGACAAACTCGAATCTGTTCTCCAAGGTGAAAACTGAAAAAATGCTGATGTCTGCAAACGTCACCCGCAAAGGGATGATTTACCGGCGTGGTCAGGAAAGTAAAAACGGACCGTATATGTGGGATATTCAATATCCGGTCACTCTGAGTCTTGACGGTCAAACTCGAAGTTTACCTTCCCAAAATTTTATCTTCACCATTCGCATCCAGCGTACGGATATCTCGCTCAAGCCAGAAGGTATTGAAGCAATGTCGATTATCACCCGGGACGCCAGCTAACTTTATTCAGGTAAAAAATGAAATATTTGATTATTCCGGCTGTAGCGATCGCGCTATCAGCTGCGCCTGCGCTTGCCGCTGACTGGGCTCCAGCCCAAACAGCAAACACCCCAACAACCGAATTACCGGCCGCACCTGCTGCAACAGCTCAGATCAATAACCGGCCACCGCAAGAAAACGTTCAGGCGGATATAACAGCACCTCTTCGACAATCTGCGCCGCCAGCCCCCCCAACTTCAGCTCAAGCCTGGGCGATGAGCCAGGCTAATCCATTAGGGGATCAGCAGGGGATTGAAATGGTTGGGGAAGTGATGGATGGCGCAAGTCGAGGTCGCGCCTGGAGTGCTGCAGATATCGTCCCCCGAATCTCAACCTTAACCATTAACCTATCACCTGGAGCTTCTTTACCTGTGTTAAGGACCACAACATTTCAGGCCAGTACAGTAATGTTCACTGACAACACTGGTGCGCCCTGGCCTCTGGCCGCCCCGCCCTACAGCGGGAATCCTATCGGTTTTGCGGTCAATTTCATTCCAGAAAGTAGTGTGATGACCGTACAGGCCAAACGTTTATATGATCGTGGAAATGTAACGGTCTATTTGAAGGGTCTGGCGGTACCGATAATTATCGAACTTAACAGTGGTGAGGCCAGTAACCAGGCGAAATCACGCGTAGTAGACAGTCGCCTGGATCTTCGTATTCCTCAACGTGGGCCGCAGGCTAAAAAACTACCTACGGGCCAGACAAAAATCGGCCTGAATAATCCAACACTGCAGGCATTTCTCGATGGCGTACCTCCGAAAGAAGCACGCCAGCTCAAAACACAAGGTGAGTTACCTGACACACGGGTATGGCAGATAGGTGACGATCTCTATGTCCGCACACGCAGCGAAATTCGGGACGAATTTGAGCTGACACAGGCCTCCGGCGATGGTACCTGGCTCTATAAATTGCCTCTCACTCCTGAAATTGCCTTTTCCCTAGCCGGTAAAACTGTCTACTTATCAATTTCTCTGGAGTAATTATGGAAGCAGATAAAGACGTTGGCCGAGACGTCAAAAAAACCGGCATTATCATCGTGACTGTCATTTTTCTGGTACTTGCGATTGGGTTCTTACTGGTTTCGTGGATGAGCGCACCGCAGTCGGTATCTAAAATCAACGTGGATAAAGCTGCAGGAGGTTCAGGAAAAGCAACTCAGGAAACGCCGCGGTACCACAAAATACTTCGCGAGAACAATGAAGCAGGCGCAAAACAGGCTCAGGCCGTAAACTCCAGCTTCATTGCTTCAATAGGCTCCGGTACCGTTCGTCAGGTTCCCCCAATAGCTGCGACCCCCGCTCCGCCGCCTGTGCCTAAGCAAGTTCAAGAAGCTCAGTATGCTCCGCAGCAACATGTGCCTCAGCAAAGTCTGGATCCGGATCGTAAAAAAGCACTGGAAGCGCTGTTGAAAGAACTCGTAGCACAGCGAGTTGCTCCCACTGGTGAACTGGCAAGTATCGCCGGCAATATGACCGTAACCGCAGGGGCACAGTCTGGAAATGCCGGAGAAAGCAGAAACGTTAACGCCTATTCAGGATGGACGGAAAGTCTGGCACCCGTAACTGTGCAACCAGCGTCTTACAACTCGGGCCAGAATGCTAATCGTGTATTAATCCCAGCGGGAAGCCGCCCCGGAGCGGTGATCGATACTGAGCTTGACTCCGACAATACCAATTCGGATGTGCTGGCTCATATCCCCGCCGGTCCTTATAAAGGAGCTCAGTTAATGGCCAGAGGGATTCAGCTTGCAGGAGACGGGGTTAAGATTCATTTCAACCAGATGACCTGGAATGGAGACACATGGCGCGTCGATATTTCTGCGGCTATGCCTGATACGCTCCGCAGCTCCGTTGCCTCAAGCGTGAGTAATCGATACGGCAGCCGAGTTTTACTGCCGGCAATCGCTCACGGACTTGGTCTTGGCGGTCAGCTCTATGCCAGCGCCAACACTCAGGTCCTGAGTAATGGTTACAACCAAATTGAGGGCCGAGTTGGCATGCCAAATGGTGAGGCTATCGCCGGTACGATTCTGGGCGGTACAGCTCAACAAGCAGGCCAGGTCATGGCAAATGATGCTCAAAAATTACCTGTGAAACAGGTGATTGTTGATCGTGGCCAACCCGTAGCGCTTCTCTTTATGTCTGCCGTTACAGAAAACGACCGAATCACCAACTCTACTCCAATCAGCACAAACACAGGTACTCGCCAGCCTTCGGCAGGTTCTTTACTACCTGCAGTCCAACCCTAAGGGACCATCATGAAAGAAAGTTTTTTTGATCCGGACCTGGTGCCGGAGGAGACCGTATTACCTGAAGTTAATACAATTCGCACGAATGAGTCGGAGACCCCATCAGACACGGCGCCGGTAAAAGAATCACCTACAGCACCTAAATGGGGGCTGTGGGGTTATGACCTTAAAACTTTGCTGCTTGCTGGCGCTGCTGTGATTGCTCTTCTGGCGTATGCCTTTTGGCCAGATGAACCGCCAGCCCAGGCGCTTACTCCGGATTCTCCCCCTCCTGCTCAGCAGGAGGTGAACACAGGACAAGGCCTAAACTTATCCAGCAAACAGGACGATGAACTGAGTTCAGCCACTCCTGATGGAATCACAGAGCCGGAGCCATCCCACTCACTGGCAGAAAACACTGACCGGGCACTTATTGGGGCGACAGCTTCCGTTGATAACAAGGAATTCAGGGAGCTTAAGGAGTACGGCGAAGCCAACCGGCAGGCAATAAAGCTCCTGAATGACAGGATAAGGGATAGCGAAAAACGCCTGGCTGATCTTGAGGCAAAATTAAATACCCTTAGCACAAAGCAGGCTTCAGCTCCTCAGAAGGTCTCCACTACTACATCCCCCCACCGAGTGAAAAACGTATCAGCGGCTGTTAATAGCGGCCTTAAAAACTGGCGCATTAACACCGTATATCCGGGTATGGCCTGGATCACCCACAACGGTAGTACATGGTCCGTCCAACCCGGGGATCAAGTAAATGGCCTGACAATCCGCAGCATTGATGCTGAGCGCCGAATCGTCGTAACCAGCAAAGGCGTAATTCGCCAGGGGGATTGATGGACGCCATCCAAATCCTCGTCCATGTAGCTGACAACCTAAAGACCAGCGGCATACGTCTCATTCTGGCGCTGGGGTTATTTTTTGGCGCTTTAGGCTGTCTGGCCACATTGATATCGGTCGTTAAGAGCTCCCGCAGCGGTAAACCAGCAAACGGTATGAAAGCCCTGGTGTCATTTTGTCTGGGCGGCGCTCTCATCGCCATGCAACAAATGATGAACAAGGCGGCTCACACCCTGAGCTTTGGGGATGTGTCATTCGATTCCATAGCCTATGCACCCGAATCTATGGGGCAGGCAAAACTGGCCATCGATGCCGTCTTAACGCTTCTGCGTGTTGTCGGGGTTTTATTTTTTTATATGGGTATTAGACGAGCCCGAAGGTCCCTGGTTGATGGCCATACCGGCTTGTCAGCCCGTGAAGATGTTTCCTCCGGAATAGTTATGGGAGTAGTTGGCATCCTGCTGGCGTGTAATCCCGAACTACTTAATGCACTGCAAAAAACACTGGGTTTAACCTGGAATTAATTCAACAACAAAGAGGTAGTAATAATGAGTAATTTTACAATGTTAGTTTCCGTTCGCATCCAGATGGCACTGTCTTCACTGCGCGAACGTTTAGGAGTGGTCCTTACTTTATTGCTTGGACCGCTAACTTTACCCGCGTATGCAGACGATGACCTTTTCGGCATGTTTGACGGGGTTGCGGATAGCGCTGATAACTCAGGTAAAAGTATCCTCAAACTGTCCAAGTTCGGCGGTATTGGCTGCGTGGCAGTTGGGGTGTGCCTCTGGGTCGCTAAAAAGAAAAACCCTCAGATTGGTTGGGGATGGATTCTGACCTTTATGGGGGCTGGTTTCATCATGATTGCTCTCGACCAGTTCATCAAAAAAGGTCAAACAACTATCAAACTGAATCCAGTTGATGTCGGCTAAATCCTGAAATTATCGCTCCGGCCGTGCGCCGGAGCTTCGCTCACTAATTCGGAGAAATAACCTCATCTATGAACATCGAAATTTATTATTCAGAAGCCCATGACCGTATTTACGCAGCAGACAAAGGAACAAAACAGGAAACAGACGTAACAGAGCAAGTAGTCAGAGCCGTGATGGGGCAAATTGGCGGTATAGGCTATAAAATCCCGGTTCAGAACCAGGGGAAAATCGTAGCTGAAATAGGGATGTTTCTGCCGGAGCAGACTGAATGCTAAAGCTTCCTGAAAGGTTATACACAATATGCCCCATTGAAATTGAGGCATGCTTAGACGATGAAACAGATAATAAGCCGGATTTACTGCTTATTAAGCCGCCTGATAATGTTGCGTTTTGTTCATTCGTCGAACCCATAAGTGAAGAATTTCTCTTATGCGGGATCAAACGCGATGCATACGGTAACGACAGCGAAATTTATCTTCTGCCAATAAATTGCCTCTCCGAACATCTGATGAAGCTCCGTTCTTCAGCTACTGATAACGAGCTTGTAGAACTTTTACTTAAGCGATGCCGGCGATGGCTTCGTATGGGTCTGGAATATCTACGTTTAGCATTCCCGGTAAAGCAGGAAACGTTCAATGTTGGTCAACAAATCTGGGGCCATGATATCGCTGCGCCTTCTCCTGTTTTAACTCAGCGCGCACACCAACTCTCAGGCGGCAAGTGTGCCACCTGCGAGTATTACAGCAGACATAACACCCTCATGTTCAGAGATGGCAATCTGGATAATCACGATGATGCAAATCTTGCCGTGGTTTGCCCTGTTTGTGCCTGCAGTCGCCGTCTGAACAATTTGGGGGCAAATGATGGTGTGATGGTTTATCTGCCTGAACTAAAACCTGCTGACCTCAGCCGTTTGTTAAGAACAGTAATCGCTGCGCGACAACATGGAGATGCCCGTCAGAAGAAGGGTGCCACGGCAGTTCTTCACTGGCTAATAGAGCATCGAAAAGAGGCTGAGGCTTTCTGGGGTACGAGCCATCCTGGTGAGTTTGGGCAGGCGCTTATACAGGTTCCCGAGGAGAAAAGAGAAGATCTACAACAGCGATTAAGACACATTGCTCTTATTCCAAACCCAGACATCCTTTCCGATCACATAGAACAACCTGCTGTTAAGCCAACAGCCTGGCAATTTCTGCTAGATGAATATCGTAGTCATCCCTGACAGTCCACCTGAGAGTATTACAATGAAAAATCCTTTAGTCTCTGCGCTTCAATGTGTTGAAGAGGCGTTGGCCTACGCCTCTCGATATGCACTGGGACATGATTTCACTCGCTACTGCGACTTACGCACCACAATAGGACTGACCGACGATGACAAAAAACGTCGGCCGGATATGGATGCCCCTTACATCTTCCTGACTGAGCAAGGCCATTACGCAAGTGTCTTTGAGGTTGAGGGAACCTACTGCCAGTTTAATGAACAAGAGGCTTTAACGGAGCAAGAAAAGAGAGATACATCCCTTTTCAGTAATTATATCGACCGCCTCCAAAACCTCCTAAACAGTGAATTTAAGAATCTTGGCCATAAGCTCAGCTTTGTCTTTGAAAAGGACCCTGATAAAGCCGAAGAAGAGTTGCGTAAATTACTGGCTCACCAGTATCGATCACTCAAACGTATGGGGTTGGATTTAACCGATATACTGGACGAGCGAATTGAAAAAATGGTGCCGTTTGTTGCCCGCGAGCGCGCGTTTATGGTGGTATACACCGCACGTGAGGCATTAGCCCCGATTGAAATAAAAGATGAGGAAAAACGCAGAGAGAAAATACTCAAAAACACACCAGGTGCACGTTATGGTCAAAATCCGGCTTTTCAGGAACTTGAAGGTTTAAAAATCCGCCACGATACGTTCGTCAGCACTCTTGAAAACCAGTTTGGGAAGGGTGATTTCGGCACGCGTATTCGATTAATGAACGCTCGTGAGCTTGGCTTTCATCTTCGTGAAGAAGCTGAGAGAGAAAGTACTTCATCAAACTGGCGGCCTTTTCTGCCTGGAGACATTAAATGGCCTCACGGCTTACCAAAAGGTGATGATCATTCTCCCCTGCTTGCTCCTCATCTCAATTACCAGCTGTTTAACAGTAAACCTAAAGTTGAAGGTGATTTCATTCATCTCGACGGTTTCTGGCATTCAACATTAGCTATATCGCTCGGCCCACAGCAGCCTGAAACTTTCAGCCAGCTTTTCAGCAAAATGAGTCGTAGCCTTCCCTGGCGTATACGAATGGATTTGATGCCAAATGGTCTCAACGTGCTGGGCGGGAAGAAACTGGTGCTGAGCATGGCAGCGCTCCTGCCACCTATTCGCCCTATCTACAACTCAGTTCAGTGGCTGGAAAATACCGAGAAATCAGAACCGATATGTGTAATGACTATCTGCGCATCAACTTGGGGGCGCACAAAAGAGATCGTTAAACGAAACAGAACTCTTCTGAAGAAGGGTCTTCAATCATGGGGTATTTGTGAGGTTACAGATACATTTGGCGATCCTGTTCGCGCTTGGGTATCAACGATGGTCGGTGCCAATGCTCTGAGTATTCCATCATTGATGTTTCCTCCACTTTCAGCAGCTCTGGCCCTTCTGCCATTGCAGCGACCGGCAACGCCATGGGCGGACGATGCAAGCATTATTTTTGGCACACCTGACGGTAAACCATTCCCGGTAAAGCTTGCGAGTAATCTTCAGACCAAGTTTACGGAGATCGTAGCCGGTGAACCGGGAACGGGTAAATCCGTCGCGCTGGGTTCGTTAAGTGAGGCGATTCTTTTTTCAGGTCAAAACAACCTGCCATTTTTATCTTACATAGATAAAGGGTTCTCAGCACAAGGGCTGGTCAAGCTGATTCGTGATGCGCTTCCATCTCATCGGAAACACGAAGTGGTTGGTCTGATACTGGAAAACAGCCGTGAGTATTGCAAAAACCCTTTTGATGTCCAACTGGGAATGAAATACCCGCTGACTCCTGAGAAGGAATATCTGGTCAATATTTGCGAAACGCTCTGTGTCAATCCGGAGACAGGTATCCCTCCCAATGCTCAGGATTGCCGCCAAATTCTCAGCAAAGTCATTGATATGACATTTGAATTTAATGCTGATAAGTCACCGGTACGCTATGCACAAACACTCGAACCGGAAGTAGACGAAGCTCTGGATAAAACGGGGATACGCCACGATTACGATGAGACATGGTGGACTAAAGCTACATGGTACGAAGTTCGCGATCTGCTTTTTAATAAAGGAGAGATTAAAGCTGCGACAAGAGCACATTACCAGGCAATGCCTGAGCTGAGCGATCTGCAGCTGTATCTCAATGACGAAGATGTCAAAGCCCAGTATGGAGATATCACGCGTGAAGCTAGCGGTGAAAAACTTCTGTCTTACATTGGTCGCTGCCTGGCTGACGCATTAAGTTCCTACAAAATGCTGGCAGGCCGGACGGTATTTGAACTTAACCCGGATACCCGTGTTATCGCAATTGATCTTAACAACGTCGTAGGCGGTAAAACTCGAGCAGGGCAAGTTAAAACAGGTCTTATGTATCTCTATGCTGGCCAACTTGCTGCCGGGCACTTTGAGCTGCCCCAGTACCGCAACGAGCTCATGAGTCATCTGCCTGAAGCATACCGCCCCTTCCATCACGAACGTCTTATACAGCTGGCGCAGGAGGTAAAAACCAAAATCTACGACGAGCTACACAATGCGAAGGATATCCCGTTCATTATGAACAAGCTGGTTACTCAGGATCTTGAAAACCGTAAATTCTTTATTCGCACCGTTTTAAGTTCTCAATACCTGAACCACTTCCCGCACGAAATTCTGAAGTCTGCGAACAGCCTATACCTGATGCAGGTCAGCCATGAAGATTTACCCCTCCTGACTGAACATTTTGGTGTGCCGGCGCATACGGCTCAGGCTTTCCGGTACATAGGTTCTGGTGCATCCCCTGACGGCAGCGGAACCCATTTCCTCGCAGTATTCCGTCTGAAAACGGGCCGGGTGGTGCAAATTCTCAAAAACACGCTGGGTCCGAAAGAGCTCTGGGCGCTGAACTCCACACCGAAAGATGCTGCGCTGCGCGATCAGCTGTATGACTTGTTCGACGGACGAACGGCCCGCGCCATTCTGGCCGAAGCCTTCCCGACTGGTAGTGCAATAAAGCTGATTGATTTACGCCAGAAAGAAGCCAAAGAAACCGACCATGGCAACGTGATTAACCGTCTGGCCAGCGAGCTTATCGCAGCTCGCGGCCTGCAAATCTAATACAGAGAGTCCCATGAAAAAACTCATACTGGCTGCCTGCATAGGCGGTGTGATGCTGCCTGTGTATCAGGCGTTCGCCTATCCCGTTGAAGTCATGTCCAGCATGCCAATAACTACCGAGGTCGTTCCCCAGCTATCGACAGCTAACGGCACGCTCGGCAGTATTCTCAGCACCAATCAGCAGATTGGGGGCGCTGTCAGCTCCGGAAACGACAAAATTGCCGCAATGATCCAGCAATCGACCGAGAACATGCAGAAATACGCGACATATGCCCAACAGATTCAGAATCTGGAGGAAGCCAGACGCAGTTACACCGTTCCTGACTCGATCTGCAGCGAATCATCGTCGGGGCAAGCAACGCAAATTTCTCGTCAGGCCGGAGCTAAACAGGCGAGCCTATCCCGTGGGGGGGGAGTTAACAACTCTGCAGTCAAAAAAGCCCTTTCATCAAAACCTGATGCGCCAGAAAAAGACCTGTTTGCCACCGCTGACATCCACCGCAACTATTGCACCAAAGAGGACGCTGATGCCTGGGGTGACCTCTGTAACGGCGTATCCGATCTGCCTGGAGGCGATAAACAAATCCGCTCATTACTGGCTGGCGCTGGCCCGGAGGATAAAGCCCCGGAACTCACATTTAGTCAGGAGCAAACCGACGCTGCAATGATGTACCTGAAAAACTCATCGCGCCGTAGCGTGGGACGAGCGCTGAAAAAAGGTGAAGTCAAAACCGACAGCGGTCGTCAGTACATAGGAATGATGACAGAGCACGATTCGATCCAAAGCGCTGCTGAACAGCCTCAGCTGGCCATGGTTGCTGCCAGCCAGCCCAACGAAGCAACTAAAGATGTACTGGCAGAAACCCTGCAAACGCCATCCAGCAAGGCATGGTATGACGCAAACGCCTCTGAAGAGGCAAAGCGCACCGGCCTGATGTCTCTGCGTGAATTTGAGTCCTTTGAAGTTAATCGCCGCTATGCCAATACCGATTACCAGACAGACCTGCAGGGAATGGATGGTGATAACCTGGTACGCGAATCCATCCGTGTCCAGAGCCTTCAGAACGCTCTTCTTCTGGGAATTAAACAGCAACTGCATGAGAACGCGATCCTGAGTGGGCAACAGCTCAGCTTACAGGGTGCTCAATACTACGAACCACGTCTGGCAGAGAAACTGCAACAGGCCGCTGCGGGGGCAACTCGTCAATGAAGAAAATTGGAAAAAAAGCATGGTTCACCGCCAACCTCGTCCTCCCGCTCTGGGAGGCAGGTCGCATGGTTCACGCTGCCCGATACGCAGCAGAGAAAAATGCGGAACGATTTCGTCGCCTAAAACCTGAATCAACCAAAAAAGAAACCGAGACGCTCAGTTTTGATGAGGCCGTAGCCGCCAGCGGCCAGAGTCGTGAGTCGCTGATACGGCGTTATCTGCTGGCTAAACGGATCTGGTTAATGATGTTCTTCATGACGGCCGGGATTCTGATACTACTCCCGATCATGACCCTGGCATCTGGACTCCCTATGTATGGGGTATTCCTGTTTCGCTTGCTGAGCATGATATTCATGCTGGCAGCTTTTGCCGGCATGCTATTCGTAAACGCGATGAAAAATCAGTTTCGAATATGGCAACTGCTTAACAAGGAGTTAGGTCTATTTACCCAGTGGCGAGCCTCGCAAGCTTGGATTAAAGACGTATTCACCTGGCGTTCCCCTGCCTGATTTCACCTATGCCGTCCTACGGACGCGCATTCTGCTCGTTTTGGAAAAACTCTATGAAAAGACTGCTTCTGTTACTGACCGCTCTCGGAGCGGTCAGTTTGTCGTTGCCAGCTTTTGCAGACAGTATCAATTACGACACTATTACCGGCGCCGCGACACGCAACTCTGACTTATCTCGTCAGTTGCTTATCATGGTGTTTGGCGATGTTGTAAATAATCCTCTGCAACCGCAAAACGTCAGCTTTATAGGCCTGTTATATGGCGTCTTTAACGCCATTATCGCTGGCTTGGCATTTATCTGGTTTATGGCGATCACACTGCGTGCCACCGTACTGACTGGTAATCGCGGGAGAGTATTTGGACAGGGGAACACAATGATGGCGCCGGTGTCCTCACTGGCTGGCTTCATGGCCCTGGTTCCAACGCCTTCCGGATGGTCCATATCCAATCTGGCATTTTTGTGGATGGCCTCGATTATGGGTGTTGGCAGCGCCAATCTCCTTACCGACAAGGCTGCTGATGCAATCATGGATGGTCAGTCCCTTATAATGCAACCCGTCGCCGGTGAGACCATCACTGCTGCGCGCGGTGTATTTGATATGTATCTGTGCAAGGCTGCGTTAAACACTGAACAGGCTGAAATGCACCAGGTTGGGAGCAGCAATACGCCCGCAATGTCTGAGCGACGCTCCTCCGATGGCCGCGAGATTCGTATTACGAACGGCAGCGCAATATGTGGGAGCGCAAAGCTTCCAGAAACAAAAGACAGTGACTCATGGTTCTCCTTTAGCGTACCGATAAATTCCGGACCTATTGAGAATGCTCAGATGAACGCATTTTCAGAGATCAATAACACACTCTCCAGCAGTGCCGAAAATTTTGTGAGCGCGTGGAAAAGCTACCAGGAGGGCGGCCAGTCCAAACTTCCTGATGTAGAAGCAGAAATCCAACAAGCTGCACGGCGCTATGAAGACACCATAACCGCGGCAGCATCGAGCGTAAATAATGAAGGTACAATTCGCAATGAACTTGCTAATTACCTGAAACAAAGCGGTTGGATTGCTCTCGGTGCCTGGTATCAGTCTTTTGCCACAGCAAATCAGAAAGTAAATTCAATTGCCCACAAAAGTCCTGTCGTAACTGGACAGTCAAATATCGGGGAGGTCGGTGTAGGAAAGCTTCTTCAAGAGATACGTACTGCGCTGGCTTCACAAAGAAAGAACTCAAGCTATACGCCTCCGCTTGGTTCAGTTAATGCTTCTGGTAATGGCAATATTGATGACGTACAAACTGCAAATGATGCGCTAACGAAAGTCATGTCCAATGGACAGTGGTTAACCAGCGAAATAATCCA
Organism: Pectobacterium carotovorum; assembly: GCF_033898505.1. Classification (NCBI taxonomy): domain Bacteria; kingdom Pseudomonadati; phylum Pseudomonadota; class Gammaproteobacteria; order Enterobacterales; family Pectobacteriaceae; genus Pectobacterium; species Pectobacterium carotovorum. The sequence continues at coordinate 70,535 of NZ_JAXAFK010000008.1, forward strand.
GAACGTAATGCAAGATGGGCCTGACTCGTCTACACAGGTCAATCCATTACTTAAAATGAAGGCTATCGGTGATTATACGTTAATTGGAGCACAACTCGCCTTCACCGCTTTTACTGCAGCGAAAGCGGCCGTTGATTGGGCTTCTGCTGACGGGAACGGAATTGCGAGGATAATTAACACTGTTTCTGGTGTTGGATATATAGCTAAAAGCATAATGAGCTCTGTTTCCCCGGTGGTGTACTTCATTCTCTTCATACTATTAAGCGTTGGGTTTTCTCTTTCGATATTCCTGCCATTCATACCGTTGATATATTGGATCACAGCCTGCACCTCCTGGCTTGGTAGCGTGTTAATCGGTACAACAGCTGGGTCTTTGTGGGCCGCTACCCATATTGGAACGGAAGAGGATAAAGGTAGCCGCGCTAATTATGGCTATATATTCCTCATAGATGCGGCTATTCGTCCATCCCTTATGGTGTTCGGGTTCTTCTTTGCAAGTCTCGTAGTTGTTGCCATAGGTACGCTTCTGAACATGCTAATAACCCCAGCCCTCGCAAACGTACAGGCTGATTCAGTAACCGGTCTGGCAAGTATAATCGGGATTTTGATGATTTACGCTCGCCTATGTACCACGTTGGTTTCGTCGGCATTTAGCCTTCAGGTTTATTTACCGGATTACGTGATAGCCTGGCTTGGTGGAAGGGAAGCTGCTCAAATGATGAAAGGTGCCGTTGAATCAGCACGCAGTATGTTTGCAGGATTTGGCAGTAAAACTGGACAAACGCCTGGTCTGAAAAAAATCGACTCGGTAAAACCAGGGGACGATGCTAACGGGTTTAAATAATCCAATTTTCGCCGAAAAAAAGACCTATATTTAGGTCTTTTTTGTGCTACATTTATATCAGCACCTTCATCTGATCCTGAGGTAAGCATGCCAAACACTATTCATAGCGACACAACCGCAAGTGTCAGCGAACTGAAGAAAAATCCCATGGCCACGGTCAAAGCCGGCGCGGGTTATCCGGTGGCGATAATGAACCATAACCGGCCTGCTTTCTACTGTGTACCTGCTGAACTCTATGAAAAGATGCTGGAATATATCGACGATCAGGAACTTGCTGCGCTGGTTGAAAAGCGGAGCAAGCACCCCCTGCATGACGTTGAGCTGGATCAGTATCTATGACCTATAAGATTAAGTTCAGGACTGACGCACTCAAAGAGTGGAATCATCTTGATAAATCTATTCAGCAACAATTTGCTAAAAACCTAAAGGCATGTGCTGAAAATCCGCATATACCTTCGGCAAAACTGAGAGGAATGCCTGACTGCTACAAAATAAAATTGCGTGCATCAGGCTTCCGGCTTGTTTATCAGGTTATTAACGATGAATTAATCATTGCTGTCGTTGCAGTTGGAAAACGGGAGCATAGTCAAGTTTACAATCTGGCCAGCAAACGGCTCAGATAGATATCAGGAAGATAAATATGTCAGTAAAATACTATGATACTTACAGAAAAAATTGGCCTGTAGCTGTCGCAGGGGTTCTATCATTTGGATACTTGTTCATTGGTTTGCCGATACATATATTTCTGGCTGGCTTTACCTATGTTTATCGCGATGAGATATTCAATGGCCTGCGTCAACAAGATATTCCTTTGGCGTTATTCCTTTGGATAACTCTCGCTTTAGCTATGACACTTATTGTTTTCTCAATTAAAAAGCAGAAGAAAAACATTAAAGCCTTCACCAAGTTCTTCAGCGAATCAGGATTGAATAACCCTTCGCCACAAAATATTGCCATGAATCGTACGGGCTGGGGTTACCTGGGGCTTGATACGCAAAAAGGGACCATTCTCTACATCAGCCACCCAGAGACGTCCATTCTGAACTTCTTTTTCCCACGCGACGTTCGGGTAATGGGGTTTGGAATGTATGACTGGAAATCAGTCGAACTTGAAGGCAACAAGTTGACAATTTATACAGGTAATCCAGAACTTCCAACGGTCTCTATTACTTCCGGTAAAGCAGCAATGCTTTACGAAAAAATCAATGCCATGCGCCATCAGCAGTGGAAATACGAGTATGCGGTGCCCGGATGCGTTGAGCATCAGGCTAATAAAATCGCAGAAGCAAATGGCCTGAACTTGATCCTACCGCCACAGTAACACTCTTCCGCAGCAACCCTCCGCGCATATCTACTTCGGGGCACCCTGTTCAGGGTGCCTCTTCTTTATATCTGAATACTACAGGGTCCTCTCATGACACAACCTGTCCGTAAGGACGTCCAGTCCAATAATGACTGGACGATGGCCGCTGTCGGCCTGTTTATCACACTAATGGTAACAGCGTTATTTTTTCGGCAGTTAACCATTGAATGCACCACTACCCTTCTCTACTGGTTATGGAGCCTGGCTGACTTTCAGCAATTTCATAATGCAGCTGCATGGCGAATCAACCTGCTGGCCACTACGCATAACAATGCTGAGAATGTTTCATGGGGTAAATTTTTCACTGTCATGGATGCCACGGCAGGTATTTTGCTAATAGCCCTGATACCACTGGCGATCATCGGCATTATTGCCGTTCGTCGGCATCAGGCAAGCCGAACCAGCCGCGATATATCAATCAATACGCTCCCACGAATCATGGCGCAGTTCTCCCCTGCCATTCTGCCGGCACTGAGCTATGGGGATAGGAAAACGCAGCTATTAAATGTGGATCCAGCTGAACATCGCAGTGCTCAGACGCCTGATGAATTTGTCATCGAGCACAAGCTTGTTGTTAATAACCGCCTGAAGAAAGATCAGGCAGAAAAACTCTTCATTGCGCAGCTAGGTACGCCGCTGCAGCACGATAAAAAAGACTTTGACCGCTTCAACGATCATGAACGCGCTATGTTTGCGATTTTCGGGTTGCAACACTTCCTTGATAAACGTGGTGAAGCGGAGCAGCTATTAGATGCACTCAACCGTTCCACTCTTAAGTCAGACCGCAAATACCGCAACAAAATTGGATATCCCAATCTGGCGATGGCCACTTCCGCATTTCGTAAAGTCACAGAGACGCCAGCAGCGCAAAAATGGATTAAACAATACAACTATGCGCGTACCTCCATCACGGCACTGCACGATAACGACCTGCATCTCCCTATCAGAAGATACCGCTGGCTGAAGGGCCTTGACCGTACACTCTGGTATGCACTTGCTTCCACTGGCCGGCCCTGGCCATTCGTCGAAGGTGCTGGCGTGGTAAGCCAAGCGCACTGGGAGAAACTGGCGTCACGGTATCGGGTCAGATTAACCAAACCGATCATGTCACTGGCCATCGAGGGACTTGAAACAGATCTGAGAAATCTCGGAGCTGTCGTAGAAGAACCCGCCCCGACAAAACCTTCTCTTCATGATGTTGATGACGCAGATGAAGACGAAGACGAAGCAGGAAATAACCAGTTAATGAACTCCACTACCGACGAACAGCATGTCCATCGGCACGTACATACTTTCCGCCCAAAAATGAGATAACCCCATGTCAGAACAAATCGTAAAACAAACAACTACCGAAATTCATGGACAACACCTGCAGGTTCGCCTTAACGGCCGCAGCCTGTTTAATCTCTCCGGCCCGATGAGTAATAGTTACCAGCTGACACTTGAGCTGGATAATGGGCAGCACACTATCTGGCTGCGTTACGCTTCTAAAGGGGCTGCCAAACTGTTCTCTTCAGATGATCAAAAGCTCGCTGAAAGTATTATGGACGCCACAGCCAATGCTCTGCAGAGCATGGCTATTAAAGAAAAACGCAAAGCTGGCTATAGCTGGTTGATTCCGGGGGCTATGGCTGTGTTTCTCGTCGGTGCATGGACCTCCTCGCTCTGGCATTCATCTTCTTCAGTCCAACCGCCGGTGTGGGTAATGCCCCCCCAGCCCCCGGCACTATCACTTGAATCAACACCAGTCGAATCACCGGCACCTGCGCTCGTAAAACCGTCGCCTGCTGTATCTGTTGGTTCCACTGTACCAACTCCAGCGGCAGAGCCTGGTTCGCTTTCAGCTGAGGAAGCAGCTGAAGCCCGTAATCTCCTGGCTACACGTCTGAAGAACGGTGCGGCAAAGCAGGAATTTACTATTCAGCTCTCATCTGGCCACCCACGAACGCTATACATTTTTGCCGATCCGGAATGCCCGAATTGCAAGATTTTTGAGCCGACCGTGCAGGCTTTCTCCTCGCAGTACAACATTGAAATTTTCCCGGTGACGCTGATAGGTAAAGCCCGAACAGCAGAACAAGTCGTCCCAATGCTGTGCGCGCCCGCAGATAAACGGGCGGATATGTGGCGCAGCCTTTTCGATATTGGCGCCGGCATGCTGAACCCGAATGCGAAATCTGATACGCCAGCCTCGAGTTGTGAAGCAGGGCAAAACGCCCTAGCCCGTAACGATATGGCTTTTGAACTCTACAAATTGCCTGGCACGCCGACCGTCATAACCGATGACGGGCGCCTGGTTCCATTACAAGCCATGACAAGCGATGCCGCGATGCAGGCTTTCATGAATAACGCGCAATGAGGGATATAAGATGGATCTAAAAAGTCGCCATGGGCCGTTAGAAAACAGGCTCGTTAGCCGGCAAGTACAGGGGCGCCTGGCAGAACGAATAATGCTTGCACCGTTCTCTGTACAGCTTTTCCTGGCGTGCTCACTTATCTTTGGTGTGGTATGGCCAGCCACACTTCTGCTGTCTTTGCCATTTAACATCATCCTGCTGGTCGCATTCAGCGATCAGCGTTTTAGATTACCCCTCCGAATACCGATGGATGTTGGAGGCTTCGACCTCTCCACTGAAAGAGAAGAAAGCTGGAATATCCCTTTTTTGAAACTCAATCTTCCCAAGATAATCGTGAAGAAAGCGAAAGGAGTCCTCTGTCTTGGCATAGGACGTGGCCGTGACCGCGGCAAAGAGTTGTGGCTTGAAAGCTCTGATGCTCTGAGGCACATGCAGATCATGGCCACAACTGGCGGCGGTAAAACTGAAACCCTCTACTCGCTGTACTTAAATGCGCTGTGCTGGGCACGGGGATGCTGTATTTCAGACGGTAAGGCGCAGATCGATCTCGCTGTGGCAACATGGTCAATGGCCAGACGTTTCGGGCAGGAGGACGACTGGCACGTACTTAATTTCATCACTGGCAATGACGACCGCTTCAAAAAACTGATGATCGGGGATAAATCCCGCCCTCAGTCCAATAGCACCAACCCGTTCGCCTATGGTAGTCCGACATTCATTATCCAGCTGATGGAGTCACTGTTGCCAGCGGGAAACGGCAGCGATGAAGGATGGAAGGATAAAGCCCGAGCCATGATGAATGCCCTGATCTACGCTCTGTGTTATAAGCGCGCGCGCGATAACACTATGCTGACTCAGGGCGTCATTCAGTCCTATCTGCCGCTTATAAAATTCGTCGGGCTGTATCGTGAAGCTCTTGAAGAGGGATGGCACGAAGAGGGCTATAAGCCCATGGAAAATTATCTGGCCAACCTAGCCGGCTTTGATATGAAACTCATCAACCGCCCCGGAGAATGGTCCCAGGGCGCGCTTGATCAGCATGGCTATCTCATCCAGCAGTTTACCCGCATGCTTAGTATGTTTAACGATACCTATGGCCACGTATTTCCCAAGAACGGCGGTGATATCGATATGCAGGATATCCTGCATAACGATCGTACCCTGGTAGTGCTTATTCCGGCGCTGGAGCTTTCTGATAACGAAGCAGCCACCCTGGGTAAGTTGTATATATCTGACATTAGGATGAACATCGCAAAGGACCTGGGTAACAAAATTGAAGGTTCCCCAGAACACACACTCACAGTGAAGAAATTCGCCAGTAAATTCCCGTTTATGCTCATCTGCGATGAAGTTGGTTACTATTTCGCACCAGGGCTGGAAAAACTTGCGGCCCAGATGCGAAGCCTCAAGTACATGCTGGTTATTCTGGCGCAGGACCTGCAGGCGATGATGCGTCACGGGAAAGAGGTTCATTCAGTTAATGCCAACCTCGGGACCAAACAGTTTATGAAAACTGAGGATACCGAAGATACGCTGAAGATGATCCGGGCTGTTGGCGGGACCGGGCAGTACGCTGAGCAGCGCACCATGAGCCGAACCGGCATGGGAGGCTACGAGGACGTAGACCGCGTTGAGTTCAGAGACAGGGATAACATCCAGTTGGATGAGCTTAAAGCACTCAAGGAAGGACAGGGCATCATTGTCTTCGAAGATCGCCAGGTACGTAGCAGTTCTATCTACATTCCTGACAACGAAAAGATTTCAAAGCTGAGCGTCAAAATTAACCGCTATGTTCCTTTACGGCGTCCTGACTTTAGTGATTTATGCAATGAAGTACCTGCAGCTGTGCGCCGGCGACCAGTCTCACAGGATCGAGTTTCTAATATTATCGATATCTGTCGCTCGACTTTACCAGGAGCATGGAATGGCCGCCTGAATGCTCGCTTAGCCGATAAGACGCTGATGGCCATAACCAGTGTGGCCACAGACCTCGATAACCGAGACGACCTTAATTTTACGCCAGAACAACGTGGCATTCTTTTATTCGAAACGGCTATTGAAGCCCTGGAGCAAACCGGTGGACGCTATTACTGGCTTAAAGAGCAGGAATCCATCCGTATTTCCAAAAAGCGAGTCGAGGAGGCGCACAGGAACAGTGTCGGCATTACGCTTCCTTCTACTTTACAAAGAGAGCCGGTACCGGACCAACCACCGCCGGTCGGTCAACATTTATCCCAACCAATTTCAGATAGAAACCTCGGTTATGACGACTGGTATCAGAACATTACTCAGCACGATTATAGTGACGATTTTACTCGTACCGCTGACGACACCAGGTACTGAATTACACATCACCACGGGGTTCTCTCCGGGGAAGAGTTAAGAATCCAATTAGCTATAATCAAAAAAGCCGGAAGGGTGCCCCCCTCCGGCTTTTTTTTCGTCTAGGTAATTAATGGTGTTGGCCTGAATTCACGGAATGAAAAGGGCACCTAACCAATCAGTGATTTATCTACATGAGATAAACTATCCTTGCTTAATAGCTCGAAGCGTTTGCCAAGAACGTCAAAGCGTTTCTCAATAGACAACTCCCATACTGGAGTGAGGATTTTCTGGCAGAAAAGCCCGGTATCAAACGCATCCTGCGCCACGGCAAAATACATAAAGCTGCCAGCCAGTGCATTGCTAATACGTGACACCTGGTCAGCTGTGCGGTAGCAAACCTTGTAATATGGAGCCAGAACATTTCTCATTGTCTCACCTCAGTAGCTTTGCATTAATGCGCAATCACAATCTCAGATTTACGTTATCTGCGTGTTTAAGTTTCTCATCCATTCGGAAACCGCATTCCTGACCTGGCGTTAGTTCTTAATATTGGGCTTAGGTGGTACATGTGGCCGCATATTTCCGCCGGCTAAATATGCATCATGCAGCGCTTCAGGTGAGACATAATAACCGGCAAGCTGGCGCTGAACAGGGTGCGTAAGCGGAACTGTTTTACCTGACGATGCGTTGAAATGCGGGATGTATTGAATGGTCCCGTTAACGAAGGATTTATCCCCTCTGATCTCCACTTTCTCTCCACTCTTCTCACCGCAGATGTGCAGCGCCATAGCGATGTTTTTACCCTTCTCTGCCGGTGCATCGGCAACCTCAATAAGCAAACCACGATCAAGCAATACAGGCTTACCACCGGAGTTATATACAACGGCACCGTCACGGTTAACCTGTGTTTCATAACCGCGGATTTGAGCAGGACGGATATCATCAGCAACAGAATTGAGAATGATGTTGCCAGAGATTGCTGCCGTGCGATTGTTGCGCTTCTCCCGATATGCCCAGCCACGAAGTTGCGAGATAGCAGCAGCGTCATGTTTGGTGGCCTGCATCTCTACCCATGCTCTATACGACAATGGTCGATAACCCGGCACCTCTTTAAGCGCTTTACGCTCTTCACGAATTTGCAAACGCAAAGCGGCCATATCTTTCATTTTTTCGACTTCCAGCGCGCGGAGCATCAACTTACGAAGCAGAGGATCACGCTGTGAAATTCGGACATTATTTTTCCGGATACGATAGCTTGCGGACAATTCTCGGAACCGATTTCTTAGGGTGTCGACGGAAATTCCAGGGCGAACAAACGCAGTTTTATATGCTTTATATCGCGCTATTAAATCCTGACGAGCTTCGGCGCGCTGAACACGGCGTTCAGAGCGGGCGCCCATATCACGACGATGAAGACGATCGTTGTACTGGGATTGAATATCTACCGTACTCAGCAAACGTTCTCTACCCACGTTATCAGTTTCACGATGAATCGTGGCAGGAATGAATTTACCGATCAATTCCTGCTGACTGTCCAGAGTAAGTTCTGGATGGAGATCGCTGGCTTTGATAGGTGCCTGGACATCACTCCCCATATCATAAATAGCCAGACCCTGACCTTTCGGACGTAACTCCAGTCCGGCTGAAACTAATACATTATGAACGTCATCCCAGGTGTAGTCAGGTTGAAGAAACACGCCATCAATTTTTCCGCGGCAATTATCTACGGCATAAGAAAACAGGCTTTCCGTATCACCAAAGTGCTCCAGCTGGCGCGCAGCTGAAGGTGCTGATTTATAGAAGCTGCGGTTACGAACGATCGCGCCGTCTTCGTTAACTTTGTAGGGACCATTATCATGTTTCCATCCGTTCTTCAGCTCGAGCTCACGGCAGCAGCGATCCAGGGTGAAGTGATCGTTATACAGTGATGCAGCTTTATAACTCACTGGGTTGATGCGGTTCACCGTCAGATGGCAATGCAAGTTATCAGTATCATCATGAATGGCGAAGACATACTGATGCCCTTCCATACCCATACGTTTCAGGCAATGGCGAGCCGAATCAAAAATCTGATCTGGCGTAGGTCGTTCTGATTCCGGCCAGGACAGAATGACATGATATACAGGGTCGTTACAGCGGGTGTTTTGCATGGCAACCATATCCATTTCCGTGGATGCCGTCGACAGAGAGAAGCAGTTGGTTTCACAAATGACTTTATCGCAACGCACCTGCTGGCGTCCGTCAGGGAAAGTTGCGATAACATCCTGTGAATCGGGTAGCGCATTACGCGTTGCATACCCTACCAGGTCGTTGAATATCTTATCCTCAGAGCGAGATTTTCGGACGAAGGGTTTTTCAGGCGATAGCGTTTCGCTCATCTCAACATCATCACGCAGGATGGTATATGAGACGAGTTGAACAAAACTGGATTTACCATCACGACGGCGCTCAGCCACTACCGCAAGCATCTAGTCCTCTGTATTGTTCAGGCTGTCAGCCCTGAATTTCATTAACGTCTTCTGCAACTGAGCCAGTGTCTCGGCAAACTGCTTACTCAGCTCTGGAGTCATCATTCCCTGCTTTTGCATCTCTGTATAAAGATGTTTTTGCAGGCCCCCCAGTTTCAAGATTTCATTCATCTGCCGGGTATCACCTTTTGCGACAATACGTCTTCCGAGAGCGGCTCGCCGCAAAAACTCACCTGTCGAGATGCCCGCAGCTTTAGCACTTTCCTGTATCTGTGCTTTCTCTTCAGGGTAACAACGAACACTGCCCAGCAGCGCTGATCGCTGGCGTCTTTCACTCTTACTCATTTTCAATTCCTGCACAGCCTGACAGGCGGAACGATTAATAGGGTGTCGGGACGGAGTCCTGACCAGGGCGTTTTGTGGGACCGTCTGCGTGCAGGCGGTGCTACAAAACATACCCTGTCCCACGTTTGCCACTAGTTTTGTGTTCATGAGTTGCAGTGTATTTGATTTCGGCGGTGCCGTCACTGGCTTACGCCATGAAAAACATGGATTTGCCACTCTGGCAGGCGAAAAGGTATAATTTTGGCTGAGTAATTTCGTTGTCTAGGAAGGAAGCGTTGAATGTCTGATAAAAAATGGTATAGCGAAGAAGATATTTCCCAAGCTAAAGATTCCCTTAGTGATCTACCGGATCTCTCAAAGAAACGGCTTACTAAAACTGATGTTCTTGAGCAGCTGCGTGACCAGATTATCGAGCTGTCAGAAAAAAAAGGTTATAGCATCGAAGATATACGGGATGCGCTTTCAACGGCAGGCATCCCAACTAGCGTGAAAGCAATTCGGGAAATATTGAATAGCAAAAAGAAACCTAAAAACCGTGTCAGCAGAACCAGAAAAAATGATCCATCTGAAAACACACCTGATCCAATGAATAAAACTGCCTGACCTAAACAGGGGAGCCCCTGGGGGCGGACGGGTGAAAGGTAAACGCTACGAATGTGGCGATTACCTTTCGGCGGGCGGGGGTGATCAGTTTGTTCAGGTTCAACACCTGAGCAAACTGAAAGGACCAAAATTTGGCGGGGAATTATCCCCACCACAAGAAGATTAATATTTTAGTTCCTTCATTTTTTCAGCCATTTCCCATAGTGCGCGATTCAGCTTTACGTCACCATCAATTCCATTAACTGGGCGGGTACGCGGGAATTTTCCTTTGGCTGTTTTCCCCCACACGCCGCCTTTCGTCATGTTCTCCTGAACGCGCTGGCCGGGCGAGTGTCTTTCATGGCAAAGGGGATTAGGGATGAGTTCATGAACTAAAAGAGAAACGCCAGTAAGAAGTGGTGGGCTATGCCCATTTCCTTTCGGGATCTGTCTTGCGGAAACTGCGGGGGCGACACAGGCAAACCCTGCTGTAAGCCCCTGCGCCGATGGTGGGCTATACGCCCGGCATATAGCCGGGCAGAGAGTTACCAGTCAAAGGTCGGAACACCTTTTTATTTTTGCTTTGCGTACACCTCCCGCTCTATCCGTTGAATAATTTCGCTATGTTTCATGCTTACGCGGTCACGAAAACGGAAGTAGCGACCACGGTAATAGGCGTAAATATCGGTCATGTCCTCCACGTGCATCTCTGCAAGTTTGAAAGACTGATCGTCTCCTTTTCCGTACCAGTCGATCGGTGGCATAGCCTCAAGCTGGTCGTTAAAAATTTCCGCTGTGATTTCTTCAACTGGCTTTCGTGCGGCTTCGCGGATCATTTCAATTGCTTCATTACGGGAAACCAGTACGTACTGTTCGTCCTGCATGTTAATAACATCCAGCGGCTGTTTACCGTAGCGAGTCACGAACTGTTTACCGTCGTGAATGGCTTCCTCAAAAAACAGCTGCCCTTTCGGGTAAAAAACCATATCGTCCATAACTTTCTCCTCGTTGGTTGCCTCCGGCTCCCTTCTGGCGTTTCCCTTTTATTTCCTTGTTCGGAAGCGGGGAGCCTGGGGCCGTGACTTCAGACCGCCCCGGCCGCCCGGGCCAAAAACAAGGGCGATGCAGGAAGCCGCAGCGCAAGCGACCGGAGGGAGTGCGAACGGGTGAGTGCAGCGGGCTTTAGCCTTACCTTGTTTATGGACCAGGACGGGGCAGCGTCTGTCACGGACCCAGGAGCACCGCAATGTGAGGTAAAAGGGAAACACCAGAAGAGCCGGGCTTTAGTCCGGCTTCCTTTGCGGCCGCAACGCGGCCAGTGAAAGCGGCGCTGCCGGTACGGCAGCTGCAAGCGTGGTTTTCAGGCATCGCTTGCTATCCGTAAGGACGGAGACGCATGCGGCTCCGCGGAGCGCGGTGGACATTCTGGCCACCACGCGGAGTGCAGGCGACGACCCGGCTACGACGGGGAGCCGAAGGGGCCAGAGCTTCGTCGTTAGACCTGCCTTTTTGTCTTTAAGATCATCTACCAGCTACCGTAGTAAAAATTCCCGCCCTTGCTCCATTCAGAAATTTGACAGTACTATGCTCCCAGCGGCCCTCCATCATTTCAGACAGATCGTAAAAATGAAGGCAAACGCAGTTCCGGAACGGGAAGTGTAAAACTGGATCAGAACCTGACGAGGAACTACGTCAGGAAATTTTGCGCAGATCTGACCAGGACAAATCAGTTGCAGCAGAGGTTGAGTTTGGACTTCCACTTTATGAAATGTGACTTGTTGAACTTACGAAACAAAAACTTTGCGAGACTTGTGATATCTGTAGATAGAAAACCCTTTTTTCAACTCCGAGATAACGTTAAAATAAGTGCAATTTTTGCACTTTTTGAGATTAAAAAAATGACCGGATGGGAACTAAAACTGTGGAGAAAAGGGATGTACTGGTCCAGAGAGAAAGCGGCGAGAGAGCTTGGGATCTGCCTTCGGACATTGCATGACTGGGAGAATGCTAAAGAAGTTTCACATCTCACAGAACTGGCCACCATCGCCTTGAGCACTAACCAATTACTGCCAGACTGGCGAAAGCACCCACGTAAACATCCGCGAGAATCTATGCTCACGATGCTTGAATCCCTGCATAAGATTGAAAAAAAATGAGCAGTGCCGCAGCACTGGCTCATATTACTCAATCATATTAGCATCGGCTAAAGTCCAAATTTCTCTCAAAATCGGTCAGAAAGCCCTCCTCAAACGTCCATGCTCGCCAATACAGCACCCCTTCTCTACGAATTTCAATTTGTTCGTCTCCATATTTAGTGACGTTAGAAACTCCTACGGTCGTGCCCTGCTTCAACATTGGTTCCCATTTAGCGATTAATTGCTTCGCTCTGGTTCTCACTTCACTTGTATTCACGGTGATCTCTTCATCCATCTGAAATGCCGCCCTGTCCGGACGGCAATTAAATCAGGCGCAAGCCCTTTTCAGCTCCAGTGACCGTAACACATGACCCAGCTCGCTCATCTGCATGGCGGGAATTCTTACGGGTTGCCCTTTACTACACCGCCGAGCAATGTCGTCCCCGCGATCGAGCATTTTTGGATCCAGTTCACTGGGCGCTATCTCATCGCGAATAAAGCGAACTTGTTTACGCGGCGTCTGGCATTCTTCCGCCATCAGCTTTACATACACAACAGTTGGTGTAATGATTGATCTCTCATGATGTTGCATGGGTTTGTCTCCATGTAGTTTTGATGAATGCCGGTCTAGCTTTCTCAGGGGTAAACCGGCATGAGAAGCAGGGGAAACCCTGCTTTTTTTATTTCTGATTGTTCAGAAACAAGCTCAATAATCTCCAACTAACACAGCTAAAATCATTTAACTAACAGAATTAAGGGTAGCTTATACAAGCCAAAAAGTAAACATTTAGTAAAATTAAATGATACTTTTATTCAGGCTTTGAATGATGTTTGCAGCGGGCAATAGCTCTTTTTAGAGCATGGCAAGGGATATGCAACTAGAGGTTACGTCAATAGGAATTGTCATTTGAGGTCTGATGCCAATCATTGGCCGATGACGTCATTCTCCCAATCTCTGCCAGGCCGACTACGGCAAAGTTCAGGAATTAATGTGTTGTGCTCAAGAGGACAAGCAGAGGTCGAACATGATCTTATTAAAAAGGCAGCAACGAATTGCTGCTGACAAATAACCGAGCGGTTTACTTACTATTCAAACTATACTTGCTCGCCATCTTTCTAACTTCTTTCGCCTCTTCCCTGGGAAGCCAGACCGACACGAATTCCATGTCGGGTTCCGAATTAACTTCTTCAAAAAGCTTCCGTACACGCACGATAGCAGCGTTAACTGTCTGCTTACTTCTGTCATATGTTGCACAGACATCAACTTGTTTGCGCCCATCAACTAAAACATCATGAGCAATATCGATCGTCACCTTGCTGCATTTTCCTAGTGAAGGCAGCAGGCGATCCCACTCGTCCCTTGAGATTCTTTCTATGGCCATATATTTTCTCACAATCTGCAATCTAGCGAATATGAACGCTGATAAATAAGGGTAATACGGCAAACAGTATAGCGAGCAAAGCTAAAAGTCAACTTTAAGTATCATCACTAGATATGGTCAGATTAATTAACATGCCATTTGAATTAGCATGTTAATTACGTTGGACCACACCCTGTTTTCTTGTACGCCCCGGATGGAAGTTGCCACTTATCTGGAGACGTTAGAACAGGAAGCAAATACTCACGACGAACGGCCTGCACAAGCGCCTCACCGTCATCAATATCGAGCGGTTTAGCTTTTACTGATAACTCTCGGACGGAAATACGATTACGACTACGACTAATTGTCGTACCAAACCGCTCTTCATAACCCATGATGTCATCGACACTGCCTGGGAAATAATGCCGCAGCGTTGCCCACAGCACCGCATCAATGAATATGCATTTCATGCACGACGATCGATCCCAGCCAAGTCGGTATGGCACAGGGGCCAGAACACCGTACCGCTGCAACACCTCCCACACGCGTTCTTCTGACCAGTCAAGCACAGGACGCCATGCGTCAACCAAACGGGACTTTCTTCCGGAACGGCGATCGCATGCATGCGGTTCTAACTGGTTATATCTACCGCGGTTCATACTTTCTTCACGACGTTCACCTGTAATAAAGAGCACTCGCTGACCATCGAAACGGCTTTGATTGTTGAGCGCGCGTCTGCCAACATCAATTTTCAGCGCAGAACTGCACCAACGGGTTTGTAAATTGGACGATTTCTGAGGAAACTTTAAACGTGTCCCTGGCTTCGCTCTCATTGTGTCACGTGGCAATACCAGTAGCCCTTCAGGGGTCTGCACATGATGCGGCCGACTGTATGCATTTTCCTTCAGCATCTCCCCTTCAAATCCCCCTTCCAGCCAGGAAAAATAAATAGGTAGTCCGAACGTCTGCGCCAGCTTTGTGTTGTAGTCAGCCATGAACGGCCAGTCCATCAGCGTAGAACCTTCTCTGCCGTCTACATCATGATGCCAGAGCTCAACCCGTGCCAGATTAACGCCCAGATCAATCAGGTGCAGCAGACAGGCTATCGAATCTTTCCCGCCGGACATGCAGATGATAATGCTATCGTAGCTATCCAGGTCGATGACCGGCGCAGAAAAAAACGCCCTCGCTGCAGGAATCGTGTCGCAGGATAGCAGTTGCTTACGCAGGCCAGGGATGATTTTATTGTCATCATAGCTATGCATCACACGTTCTCCAGTTCAGCCAGATAGTTTTCTGCCCGGACAGTTGCCAGGATTACTGGCATATCCGCAAACAACGAGCACAGCTCATCTAATGCCGTGATAATGGCCTTTCTCAGTTCGCTGTCTTCTTTGTCAATACTGGAGATTGGCAGCTGAAATTCCTTATCAGACAGCCCTGCATGCCGATACAGCGTCCGGCGTTCACTGACCCGCAAGCAAGTCAAGAACGTCATCAGTCTGCTGAACGCCCTCCTGCTTTTTGAGAACGCCCCTCGCAGCTCGTCAAGCGATTGCACGATTTGTTCGCGCTCTGCCATAGACATGGCATCGAATTCCATCGCGGTATGGTGCATTTTAAGCCCTGCATGAAAACAGACCGTAACTCGATAACGCGGGAGCAGCTGGTCGTAATAATCCCGCGTTTCGCTGTAACGATTATCCGCGAAATGCTTGCCGATCACATTTCGCAGGCCAACTGGCAGATTGTTGATGGTATTTACAGTGAAAGCAGTCATCTCAGAACCCCTCGTCAACTGAATTATTAGGTCGGCTAATCGTGATGCGGGCAAGGTTCGCCGCGGTCGTTCTGGCACGTCTCACAAGTAGATGTGTCGTAGCAGGATGCTGCAAACCCCCATCCCTCTAACCATGCGCTGACCAATTCAGGAACGTCAGTTAACATATGTGGCGGTTCAGTCTCACCTAAACTGAAATCGCGGTACCCTGCAGCTTGCGCCTCAATCACCGCTTCAAGCTCTTCGCTATCAGCTTTTCGCTCATCGATAACGCGCATTACGGCCGCCTTACCCCATTGAATTCGGATACCCAACCCCCGCATCGGCGGTAGCTCACTCAGTTGGCCATAGTTAAAATTTGCGCTCTGTGTATTCATGCTGCTATTCCTTAGTGCTGTCCCTATTACCGCGCCTGGGTTTTAGTACCGCCAGGCGCCGAAAATTCATCTAACTAACTGTATTAATTATAGATTACCCACCTAAAAAAGTCCATTTTTAGTATCATCCATAGAGACTATTTGTGATTTTTATTAGCCAATTGCGATACATCAGGGACGTGAGCAGTGCGCAACGTCCCCCACAAATGCGCGCAGCGCATAACAGGCGGAAATGTCGCTAAAAATGACTCCAAGGGTTATTCCGCCGGAAGCCCAGCGAAGCTGGTTACAGGCTCATATACCGCCCCGCGCCGACCCTCACCCTGCCAAGCCCAGCTGACGTTCAGGCGACACATAGCCCCACATTGGCTCGCCGAAGGCGTCCGGTTGATTCGGGCTGGCTGGCGCTCGCGACAGCCAGGGCGTGATTTACCGGATGCTGTGATGGCCTGCGGCCAGCACATGCAAGCCAGCTCCCCTTATTCACAGCGGGTATTGATGATCGACACACGATATCTAACGAAGCGGGTTATCTCTGGCGGGATAGCAGGCGAGTGTTCCTTAGCGACCGGCAGGCTGTATCGACGGTCAGTGAGAGCGGCGCTGGCGTACGCCAGCTGCATAGCGGGGATGTTGACGTTCGCCATCTGGTAGTAGCCGGCAGGCCCGAAACCCGCTTGCGGGGTTCGGCGGAGATTAGCCGGTGCGCAGCAGCGGGTTAGCGGAGTTGGCAGACGACCCGCTTTGCGGGAAGCCGAAGGGGGCCATGGTTCTCATGTGTTTTCATCACGCATTGATCAGCAGCGCGCAGATATTCCGCAGAATAAGACACAGCAGAGATAACGGTATGACAAACAGGCAGTATTGTTACTGACCTTTGTGGAGGTTGAGACGCTGAACTGGCACGGCCGGCGCCGAAGGCGCCGCTCGTGCTTGCGCAGCAGAAGGTGTTTGCGGCGCTGAGAATAGCCCCTATGCAGACAAGAGCACGCTTTTTCGTTGTAACGTAAAGGCTGGCATTCCATGCACCCCTGCCAGCCTTAAGCGATAGTTCTTATGCAGCAGGCAACGCCTGCGGGTAATGGCTGCTTAACACATCATTCATCATGTCGACCAGTTCCGGCCGCAAAAAGGTGACATGGCCAGAACCTTTTTTGAAATAGCGCACACTAAAATACTCGCATTCAAAACGCTCACCATCAAAGCCGTGCTTTCTCACGTAGTCACTGAATCCGACGCCGGCACCGTCGCGAAAATCGGGTACCGGCTTTTTGTCCAACAGGCAGAATGCCTTCTCTAAATCATCGATACGCGCCTGTGCGCCTGTGCGAACAGATGCCCCCCAACGCTGAACATCCAGTAATGAGTTCATAATGATTTTTTTGCCAAACATGCGCGGATTATTGGTTTTATAATCCCATGACAGCTTTTCAAACAGTGACAGAATGCCTTTTTCGACCATCAGCGACGATTCGGCGCGGAGCTGCTTGAATGATGCCAGTACGTTGTCCAGCGTCGCTTCTGGCATGTTGTCGGTATACAGGGACGAATGCCACTCACTGCGCTGATCGCTGTTCATGAGTGTTAACATCCCGGTGTCTTTCATCAGCTTCTGCCAGAGCTTCCGATCGACTTCCCGTTTCACATTTTTCATCCAAATTTCTGGCCGATCGCAATACTGCACGCTCTTTTCAATCACAGAGGCGAATGACATCGCACCGCCATACTCACACCCCGCCGCATTAAATTCCCCCAACGCTTCCACTAATGCAGACATAGCGGTTTCAACCGCCCCTAGCCCCGCCTGCCGGTGAGCGATGATCTTGTCTATGGCCACTGACGGAATTACCCCCTGTCCTGACTGCGTATCGATGCCGATGTCAGATACGATGTCGTGAAATGATGTTTCTGTAGGCTTCGCCGTCGCGCCGTTGATGTGTTGTTGCAACATGTTGTAATTCCCCCTGTTGGATTAAATAGATGTCTCTGTGAGTATTCGCGTCGCAAACGGGGGAACAGCACGGCGGTGAGCGCTGACAAGGGCGCGCAGCGGCATCGCTTCCCTTGTCAGCATAGAGAGACGACGTGGTGGGATACCTGCGACGTGAATCCCACGGGACATCAACCAACAAGGGAACGATGCGCAACCAGGCACGGCGCAGCGAGAGCAAACGGCGTGCCGCCTTAGTGACCGGCAGTGTTATCGCCGGTCAGTGAAAGCGGCGCTGGCGAATGCCAGCTGCAAGCATAAGGGGTTGCGTCAGGATGGAAACCCGCTGACCCGAAGGGTCCGGGCAGAGACAGCTTGCTGGCTCGGTGCGCAGCATGACAGCCGACCGGACGCCCAAGCCACTAACACTGTCAAACGTATAGAGACATAAACCAGGAAAGGAAGAAGCCAGAGGCATAAGCAGAAGGAAATGAAAACGTTACAGCAATGGCAACACAGCCCACTTCGCTGGCTCCGGAGCTGGACGTGTACGGCCGGCGCCGCAGGCGCCGGCCGTACACGCGTAGCGGAAGGTGTTGACGGCGCCGAGACTGACGCATGACCTCCCGATAGCGGTATCCTGCCCCGCAAAGCGGGGCTTACTCGACTATCGCGAGAACACGAACCCATTGCACCATGTCAGCCCATTCAGGAAGAGATCGCGCCCGAACGACTCATAGTCAAAATAAATCTTCAGGGATTCCGGCATACTATCCAGCAAGCCATTATCCTGAACGTAATCATAGGCGTAATCCTCTTCGCTGCCCGCCTCCCCTATGTAGGCCTCCTCAAACTCGCTGTAGTCCGTTCGGCCGGAGTAATCAGCCCACTCGACATACGCCGCCTGTTGCTGATTCTTGCTGGCCTCGTTGTATCCGTCGATAAAATCCCAGTCGATCGACGACTCCGAGGCAAACCGTTCAGGTATCCCCTCATAGTCCTGAAACATGAATTCCGGATCAGACTCATCGGCATGCAGCGCTCTGCACGCTTCATAGAATTCATCTTCATCGCTGTAATCGTCCAGATCCAGCCACTGGCCGGCGATGCTGCCACAGTTGTATTTGTGATAAGTGCCAACATAAACGGACGGTGATGTAAAATTGCTCATAGTATCCTCGCGGTGTCATAGAAATCGAAACCGGCTTACGCCGTGCCGATACGACAAGCCCGACGGTCAGTGGATAATTCAAGGGCAGCAACGAGGCCGCAGCGCAGCGGGGGCGGGCCGGGATTTGCACGGTGAGAACGCGAATATTGAGCGGGCGAACGACGGGAAAATAACGGCACGAACACGCGAGAACGGGCGAAGTTGCTGGCTCCGCCCTCCCTTGAATTATCCACAGTCGGGCTACAGTAGCGGCACGGCGTTAGCCGTCACGACACCGCACTACCAGAGTTGTTTTTTACCCCTCCCGTTTCTGTTCGACAGAACGGGAACGGCATAAAAGCAAAGGGAACGGCACGTCAGCGAGGAAGCCAGGTGAGCGATATGCTTATGACGCACTGGCTGGCAAGTTCATGCTGGATCTTAGTGACCGACTTCCTTATTCCGGCCTAGCAACCGCTGACTTTCGGATTTTGCGGCGGCTGAGGCAGCGTAACACTGCCCCAGCGAGGTGGGATTTAACGAATTTCGTTCAGCAGGTCAGGATGACGGTCATAGGTTATTTATGATGATCAGTTACCGATTGTCTGGCACCGTTAGGATCGCGTCTGCCAGAGCCTCAGCCAAACCAAAATTCCCATTGAGCATAGCGTCATTCATATCTCTGAGATTTTCCTCACGGTCGGGAAAATCGGTTGTTTCGTTATTCGCTTCGTATACCAGTTTTTCTAACGCGCTATTTGTACCGGCTCTGACAGTATTCTGAGCGTTGATGATCTCATTAGCCTGTAACGCTGCGACAGAAAAGTCGCCGTTAATCAGCGTTTTTTCGAGCAGTTGCATGGCGATGTCTCGGTTCGGATAAAACCAATATTCCGCGTGAACTCGCGCAATCAGCGTGTTCAGATACTCCGATCTGCCTGCGGCCAGATTGTCCTGAAACTCTATAATTTCCGTCGCTTGAGCACGTAGCAGTGAATGATCGCCGTTTTGCATCGATTTAAACATACGGCCAATTTTTCGCGCTTTCTCTGGGAAATCAATCGGAGATTCCAGTACCTGCCTGATCATGGACTGCAACGCCTCCGGCAATCCCAGCAACAACAGTATGTCATCTGCGGACGCTCTGCCCCACGTTCCGTGAGGCGTTACACTCAGATTGAATTTAGAACAGTGGTTTTCGGTTCTCGGACGATCTGAATTAACGTTATAGGTAACGGTATAATCCGTTGATTTGTCGGTGCTGCGAACAGGGTCGAGACGTGTGACATTAATAGCCAGATGATTCATGACCATCACGCGCTCGACTTCCTGATGTAGTTGGGTTTTATCATGCAGCGGAAACCACAGGTTACTATTGCTGCCACTGAGAAGATCATGACTGCAAAAATGGAACCCTACGCCGTTATCAAGTTCGCTGACAATCAGTGTGCAGGTTTCACGAACGGGCGTTTCCGGTGCCATTACCTCCAACCAATACCCCCAATCGTCAGCATTTACGGTCACTGCCGATGCAGTCATATTTTGGAGCATGTCCAGCGCTACTCCGCCCAGTTCTCCTGCATGTTGCAGGCCATGCATACGCTTGGCGATTGTGTACACGCGGGAACACGCGGCATTGAATTCGGGACTATTGTTTTTTTCCAGCAGGCCGAGCCGGATTTTAGAGGCCAAAGCAGCCAGTTCCCCTTCATAATTTGCCAGCTCTAAATGCAAGCCAGTTTTGCCATTCTGTGGTTTGGTTTTCAGCCCACATCTCTCCGAGGGCTCTGGCGTGGCGGTTTTGACGTTGACGTTTTGTGTGTTCATCCTACATTACTCCTCATCTGGGTGAATTCCCATCTCTCGTCGGGACTGTCGCGGCAAAGGGCCAAGTAGCTCCAGCCGGACAAAAAATCCAGGGCGCGCTAGCGGCTTTGCATTACCTGGATTCTTTTGGCTGGATTGTGCTACGCCCAGCCCTCCGCGCCAGTTCTGACGGGAGTGGAAACAGATGAGCAGGATGAACACACCCGACGCGACGGAACGGCGTGGCGTCCTTAGCGACCGGCAGCCTTATCGCCGGTCAGTGAAAGCGCAGCTGGCGTAGCCAGGTGAAAGCGCTGGGGGTTGCGTCATGGGATGGAAACCCGCTGCCCCGCAGGGGCCGGGACGAGACAGCTTGCTGGCTCGGTGCGCAGCATAACAGCCCGCCCGGACGCCCAGTGTCAGAAAAGAATCACGCAGGAAAACAGGGACAGAATCAGGAAACCGGTACATTGGAAGATGATAGAATTGAGGCATGTATAACGCTGGCAGGAAAAATATCAATGACCCCAACACATACTCATGTCGTCATCGGAGCTGAACACCCCACGATCGGCTACCTGTATCTGGATTGCATACCTGAAAGCTCAGTCGGTTACGTAGACATCTATGAAGTCACAGATCGTCTAACGTACTGCGAAATACGTAAAGCAGGCTGGAGAGAGCATGAGCCGACATGCGACGGCCAGGCCTGGGAAGAATGGAGTATATTGAATCACCTGAGCCGAATTTACTGGAGTGATAACGACAACATACGCAGCCTTTGCAAGAAGCACGGCGTAGAAATCAGCGCATTAAGAGATTGGAGTTTCAAAGAGGCCATCTGGAGAGATATCCCTGTACTCGCTGAATGGAATTCCGCCCATACAATATATAGCGCCAGCTCACTGGTTGAAGCCTGAGAGAAAGACAGGCCGCGGCGGCGTTGCCGCAGCAGCCCGTCTTTTTAGGCATTGCCGCCCTGCGCTCTATCCGTATAACGAATCCACTCAGCGCACACGGCATCCTCTGTATCGAAAATCATGGTCAATATCCAACCGCTCCCCGCAGGCGGTTCGGGATTCCAATGCAGCGCAGGGAATTCGGCGCTCTCACCATAGGCACACCCTTCACAGAATACATCGCTCATGTACGTGAATTTCGTTTCCATCCCGCGAGCGCCGTACCACTCCGCATATTGTTCGGCTGTACCGCCAATTTCATCGAAAGGCGTCGTTAGACGATCGGGATGACGCCAGCAGCCGTCTTTATCACGCACAGGCAAGACTGGAACGATTCTTTTTGCTTTTTCTGCACACACAGAGCAAACACCGCTGCCAGCCTTTCTATCTAGTGAATCCCAATGGCAAGGCCTACCTGTAGTGTTGTCGATGCATGCATGATCATCTGTACAACCACAAACCGTACATGTGGCCTTGTTGAGAACTTGGCTAATACGGGTTAATAGCGCAGCATCTTGTTCTGAACATTCTATGTCTCTCTCCGACACAGAAATACCGAACAACTTGCGCGTATCAGCAATGCATTCGTTCCACGTTAGTAGAACGTAATCCACAGCATCCCCCTCTGGGAATGTGTTAAGCAGCTCGAATGCCGCTTCCCTGGTAAACTCATTTGGCAGCACTGGCGGGGCTGTCAGCTGGTTTTCGAGTTCACGAACACGGTGTTCTAACCGCTCATTCTGAGATGCCAACAATGCCAACGCATCCTCGCGATTTCTAAATTTTCGCGTCATATTTTTCACCAATCTAACGTAATATCGGTTTCTTCGACTCTCTGAATAATTGCATTCAGCGTCACGATTATGTTTGTTGATACGACTCGGCGGTAATTACTCCCCACCTCTCCCCAGTTGCGCTTACCTTTTCTGGGCGTAAATAAACGTTCCCAGTAGCCGCCGTGCGTGGTTTGCCGATATTTCACCCCATCAATGCTGACACTGTGATTTACCGTCCCGCCCCGTTTGCTGTGTATACTGACAACTACCGACTGACCGGCATGAATAAAGCAAATTTGATGCATGAGAGCTGGCCTTATTCGTCATCAGTACACAAGAGAGTCATCTCATCGATGCACGTCCTTACGCTGTCAGCTAACTCCTCCAGTCGCGCCAGCATTTCGGGATCATAGTCAGCCCACGGTGCAGCCATCGACTCTACCTTGCTGTGCATGACATCGAGGCTACGGCGCTGATTAGCAGCCAGATTGCGCTTACTCATGACTCCCCCCTCCGTGCTGTACACCCAGCTTGTTCGGGACGAACAGGGATTCGGCGGCCTTAAGAAACGGCGTTCTTTCAGTAGACATCCGGCTTGCTTCGCAGATGACATACCAGAGCGGCTCTTTCATCCAGCGGAGCTGCTTCAGCTCTCGCAATGAAGGGAACCGCGACATCCAACGCCAAAAATGAACTTCGAGTTGGTCAGAAAACAATTCCTCTTGCCAGCGGTCATACCAAGACTTAATGGTGTCCGGTGTCTGGAAATTGAGGTCAATAACAGCACGGTCAACAAGATTCAGGTGCAACAGGGTTTTCTGTAGCGTCTGCTTGCTCTGCATCCGTTCGCGCTTGCTGTATGACAGATCAGCGCGTTTCTCATGTCTCTGCCGATTCTTAAAGCACACTTCAGGGAACAGCTGATCTCTCACCGAGCCGCTTAACGGATTTGGACAACACTGCCCGCCCGAGCTGATGAGAGCATCAAATGCCCGTTCTGTGTCTTTGAGATTGACTTTGCGATCTGTTGGGTCGATATAAAAACCGGTTTTCCACATCTCAGAACGGCGCGGGCGGCTCTTTCCGGTCAGCGCACGGAAGAAAGCGCGCGCGTGCGGGTAATCAGATAATCGCTTTCCATCCTCTTTTCGCTGCTCTACTTCGACAATCGCCGCCAACGCCGCTTGCCTTTGCGGTGACAGTGTCACGATAGATAAGTGAGACGGGATCATACGGCAGCCCCCTGTTTTCTCATCATCATGATCACTTCATCGCGTGATGATGCGCCCGCGATAACACATTCATGCAAATGCAATAACACGTCATTCAGGATGGCAGGCTCAAACTGTTCCCGCATGTAAACCCATACCGTACTTTCCGCATCCGGCTTTATGTATGCCGACCACAGCGGTATATCGTCATTTCCGCTGCACACGTTCACAATCAGATCATCTACTTGCGCGTGTGCCAAATGCAGGTGAACGGGCGAACATCCTCCGAATTCCCCACGCAACTCAGCTTCACAGCGCCAGTATTCTGGCAACGGCAGATGTTTAATAACCGCATTACTCAGGCGGTGACGGTAGTCTTCACCACGCTCGGCATACTGCTCATACTCGGAGCCACTCATCTGAATGAGGGTTAACAGGGTTAATTCTTGCTCTTTTGTCATGTGTTAACCGCCGCCCTTACGGGCGGCGTCTCCGTATCAGGCAGCGAGGGCGGCGATGGTTGGCTGGGTATCCGCTTGTTCAGCGACGTCTGTCGCATCAGCGGTTTGCAGGATTTCAGGTTCCTGCGGCGCGGTGTCACGCAGCAGACAGGCAGGCAACCAGTCTGTTTTGGCGATCTCGTTTTCTGCCAGCTCGGCCGCATCACTCTTTTTCATTTTGAGCGCGGAGTCTGCGAACGCTGGCAAAGCGGCATCACGTAAATCATCAGCGATCTGGTCTTTGCCCATACGCCCGAAATAGTTCGCTTTGGTCGGTTGCCACCAATCTGCGATGTTGAAATCAATCGCCGACTCGATACGTTCCAGCTTACCGCCGATTTTCCCGCCACGATCTGCTTGATGCTGTACACCGTCCAGCGAACCCGCCATGCAATAGGCCAGCAGTGCCAGTTGGCGTTCTTGCGTCCAGTCCATGAGCCATGCAAAATCGGCTTTCCAATCATCAGGGAAAGCAGCCATCCATTTACTGTGCATGTCATTCAGTGCCAACACAGCTTTACTTTCTATTGCATCATAGGCATTGGATATCAGGCTGTTACGATTGACATTCACGGAGCCGCCCAACGTCTTTGAATGGTACGGAGTGTCACCAAACACCGTTTTAATGGTGTCATGCAGCATCGCAGCGATAACAACGTCAGGGCGCTGTGACAGCGCGGCCTGCACGGCTAATGTGCGCTCAGATGACAGGCTGCAAATCAGCTTCGCCGACAAACCCTTTTTAGCGGGTTGCTGCGTGGTGTTTTGCTGCTCGTTACTGTCATTTTCATCATTCTCAGAGCCGGATTGAGACTTGATATCTTTCTGCGCAACGACGAACTGAAATTTGATTTCCCCGTCATCGAGATACGCAATCACGCCGCCATGCTGGCGCTGTTCGTCTGTCCAGACAGCACGCGCTGCCAGCGCTTCATCACTGAATGCCTCAAGTTGAGTATTCAGCGCAGCGATTTGCTTTTCAGTTTCCCAAACTTCATCGGAATCGGTCATATTCGCCAGATACAATTCCGCCTCATTCAGCTCTGCCTGCAACCGTTCTTCTTCTTTTTCTTCGGCTTCGGTTAATTCGCTGCCGTGAGGGTAAATCTGCGTGAATTCATCATCCCAATGCGGAACTGCATTAAATCGCCCCTGCCCCCATTTCCAGCCGTCACGCGCTGCGGTTTCAGTCGCGGCTTTATTGAGGGCGTCTAATGCCAGCGTATCCAACAGCACAGCATCGGAGAGGAAACCGCTCTCAGAGAACAGATCATTACGGATAGCGCCGCCTGCGGCCTCATACGCTTCCTTACCGACGATAGCAAGACGAGGGTTACCATCGGCTTTCACTTCGCCTTTCAGTGCAGCTTGACGCAATAAATG
The DNA here is from genome assembly GCF_033898505.1 of Pectobacterium carotovorum. NCBI lineage: Bacteria > Pseudomonadati > Pseudomonadota > Gammaproteobacteria > Enterobacterales > Pectobacteriaceae > Pectobacterium > Pectobacterium carotovorum. The sequence goes on from NZ_JAXAFK010000008.1 coordinate 96,187, forward strand.
AGGCTGACGGTCATATGCACTACGACTGGCATTTTCCCAGACTTGCAGTTGGCGTTCAGTGTCGTCAGTAGACGCCAGCGCGTGTAGCTGATCGATGTCGATCTTGTCTTCTGCCAACTGCTCCAGCAGCTCAGGGTGCATCACTGACAGTTTCAGCATTTTCTGGACGTGCTTTGTCGGGTATCCCATGAATGCCCCGATTTCCTGCGCGCTTTTGCCCTCATCGCGCTCGTCGGCGAATGCTGAGATTTGGTCAAACGGGTGCATGTCGTGACGCTTGGCGTTTTCCATGTAGGAAATCCGTTTTGCGATTTTTTCAGGGACAATCAGCGCGGGTACAGCGTAATCCGCGCTGATTCGCCCTGACTCCCGCAACAGTTCCAACGCACTGAATCGCCCCTGCCCTGCGGCAACGCCGTGTTTCCCGTCTTCTGTAACGTGTACTGCTAGGTTTTGAATAACGCCGGCTGATAAAATACTTTCGGCCAGATCTTCAATTTGAGCCTGTGTGTGCTTCTTTTTACGCACATTCAGCTCAGAGCGAACCAGCGAACTCAACGGCAGCATGACGCGCTCAGCGTTTGCCAGCGCTGCTTCAACGGCCTGTTCGGCAGCGGTTTTTTTGGCGCTTTTAGTTTTTTGACCCTTTTGGACAGATACTTTAGACTGTGTAACGGACATGATTGACTCCTGTTCAGTTATGATTGTCGGTCATTCGGGGGGTTCCAGCCCCCGAATGACACCTTTACTACGTTCAGTGCTTAACGATTTCCTTTGGGATCGCGACACGAGCAGGCATCACAGTTTCATCCGCCAATCGCCCTTCCCGCACCTCCCCAAATCCATCCAGCACAGTAAGCACTGATGGATCGGCATTTGGCACCATGACCCAGCTGTTACCGATTTCTTCATCGGCTGCTGCCACTGGCCATCCGTCTAACACCCATACGCTAATCGCATCAATGCAATTGATTGAAAATTGCTCTGCGTCTTTTGACACCTCCTGTTCTGCTGGTTTAATGGATACGATCCCGTGATACATCACGTATGAAGCCAGATCGAAAATTTGGTCGTCCGTCAGCTGCGCTGCGTTGACTTGTTGTGTTTTCATACTGCTATTTCCCCTAGTGCTGGCACTATGCAGCGACCGGATTTTTATCACCTCCAGACACTGCAAAAATTCATCTAACTAACTGTATTAATTATAGAATAACCAAAATGAAAAGTCCATTTATAGTCACATTTATAAGGACTTTTTTCCTATTTTTCTTAGCCTCTTCGCTCACTTTAGGGGCGTGAGCAGTGCGCAACGTTCCCCACAAATGCGCGCAGCGCATGACAGGCGGAAATGTCGCTAAAAATGACTCCAAGGGTTATCCCGCCGGAAGCCCAGCGAAGCTGGTTACAGGCTCATATACCGCCCCGCGCCGACCCTCACCCTGCCAAGCCCAGCTGACGTTCAGGCGACACATAGCCCCACATTGGCTCGCCGAAGGCGTCCGGTTGATTCGGGCTGGCTGGCGCTCGCGACAGCCAGGGCGTGATTTACCGGATGCTGTGATGGCCTGCGGCCAGCACATGCAAGCCAGCTCCCCTTATTCACAGCGGGTATTGATGATCGACACACGATATCTAACGAAGC
>NZ_JAXAFK010000009.1 GCF_033898505.1 Pectobacterium carotovorum
TTTGCCTGGCGGCGATAGCGCGGTGGTCCCACCTGACCCCATGCCGAACTCAGAAGTGAAACGCCGTAGCGCCGATGGTAGTGTGGGGCTTCCCCATGTGAGAGTAGGGAACTGCCAGGCATCAAATTAAGCAGTAAACCGGAGCAATCTGGTGGTTGTAAAGAAACTCGGTGGAGCGGTAGTTCAGTTGGTTAGAATACCTGCCTGTCACGCAGGGGGTCGCGGGTTCGAGCCCCGTCCGTTCCGCCACTTATTATGCAAAAAGCCCTAAGTTAACGCTTAGGGCTTTTTGCATATTCAGACATTAGCGTTTTTAGATGGATCCCTCTCTTCTCTTACTTTTTGTTTTTGTCCACCATTTATTTTTCCCTTCCCTTCCCTTCCCTTCCCTTCCCTATCTTCAGGCGTACATTGCAAGTCTGCGATAAAATTCTTATAACGGAAGTGGGCTCTTTTTTGATAGGGTATTTGGTGTATTGAAACTGATAGTGGATGAGGCGTGCGGAAAAAAACCTATGCAATGAGGTATGTTGCCGGCCAACCAGCTGAACGTATCTTTCCTCCCGGGGAAATGCATTATCCGGGGCAAGTGCTACCGACAGGCTCATTGTTGCTGGAGGGAGATGTTTTACGTGTAATGGTGTGGAACATTTTTAAGCAGCAACGAATGAATTGGCTTTCCGTATTGCAAAATTTTGGCAAAGGCACTCAGTTAGTCCTGTTGCAGGAAGCGCAAAGCACGCCAGAACTCATCCGTTTTGCAACCACTAACTACCTTTCTGCCGATCAGGTTCCTGCTATTATTCTCCCACAACATCCATCTGGTGTGATGACGCTATCGGCAGCTCAGCCAGTATATTGCTGTCCTTTACGTGAAAGGGAACCCTTGTTGCGTTTGGCTAAGTCCTCTTTGGTGACGGTCTACGCGCTTCAAAATGGCCAAAGACTGATGGTGATTAATATCCATGCGGTTAACTTTAGTTTTGGTGTTGAGGTGTATACCAAGCAGTTGGCTGCAATTGGGGAACAGCTCTTACATCATCAGGGGCCAGCTATTATGGCTGGGGATTTTAATGCGTGGAGTCAGCAGCGTATTAACGCACTTAATCGGTTTGCGGCAAGGATGGGGTTGCAGGAAGTACATTTCGTTGATGACCAGCGGCGCAAGGCATTTGGTCGACCGCTAGATTTCGTCTTTTACCGTGAACTGGCCGTAAACCAGTCTTCCGTCTTGGTGACTCAAGCTTCAGATCACAACCCACTGCTCGTCGAGTTTAGCCTGGTTTAATCGCCATAAAAAAACAGCCCTCTACATCTGTAGGAGGGCTGTTCTTGTTACTGATTCAGATATGACGTTAAGAATCAGGCTTTATATTGCTGCTAACATAAAGCGTCAGACGATCGCCTGGCTGGATGTTGGCATTCTTGTTGATAACCGTATTCCAGCGCATCACATCAGCGATATTTACGCCATGGCGCTTAGCGATGCTTGCCAGCGAATCACCTTTCCGAACTTGATAGGTGATAGAACTGCTATTGCCTGAAGCTTTGGCAACTTGTAGCGTCTGACCAACCTTGAGCGCACCGGCGCTACGCAGATTGTTCCAACTCTGCAAATCTTTCGTGCTGACATTAAGCCGTGCCGCAATTGCTGATAAGGTATCACCCGAGCGTACCTTATACTGCTGTGATGCTGGTGTCGGCTGCGTTTGCGCTAAGCGTGTTGGTTGAATCGCGGCGATGTCACCATCAGCAAGTGAATCTTTCAACTGCTCAACGTGAGCTTTAGGAACCATAATGTAATGTGGCCCATTTGGTGCGGTGACATTACGTTTATAGCCCGAATTATAGCTCTTCAGCTTATTCAGCGACAGACCAGCCATCTCAGCGGCTTGTGTCAATTCTATCTGCTGCCCCAGTTCAACCTTTGCTAATGCTCGGCTTTCATTAGGTTGCGGCAGACTCACGCCGTACTTCTTACTGTTTTTTAGAATATCGCTCAAGGCCAGCATCTTAGGAACATAAATTGACGTTTCACGCGGTAACGCCAGTGCCCAGAAGTTGGTTGATTTCCCTTTCGCTTTATTCGCTTTCATGGCCTGCATGACACGACCTTCACCACTGTTATAAGCAGCAACGGTTAATAACCAATCGCCATCAAACATGGTGTTGAGTCGCTGCATCATATCCAGCGCAGCCGTCGTAGACGCAATTACGTCACGACGTCCGTCGTACCACTGGTTCTGTTTCAAACCATAATTACGTCCTGTACCAGGGATAATCTGCCATAGCCCTGCGGCATTGGCGGATGATGTGGCACTTGGATCAAAAGCGCTCTCCACTATGGGTAGCAGTACCAGTTCCATCGGCATTTTACGTTGCTTAATCTGCTCGACTATCCAGTACATGTACGGCTCTGCCCGTAATGTTACATCGTGGAGATAGCTCTTATTTTTCAAATAACGCGTTTTTTGCTCGCGGATCCGGGCGTTATCCGGAACCTCCATCTTCAGCTCGTCGCCAATGAAGTTCCACAGATCTCGTTGCGCAAGGCTATCGTCATCTAACCATCGCGCTGAGGCCTCTCGACCATCTGTGTACTTTCCTGCTTCACTTTGACTTGCCGAAGACAAACTCTGTGCATGCTGCTTGGGTTGCGAGGTGTCATGTGGTGAAACCTGGCAACCCGCCAGCAAGACTGAGGCGATGATTATCGCTTTAGCCTTCATATGTTGGTCAATAGTTTGCTTAAAAGACGAGCAAGGATACTTTGATTAGAGGAATAGCACAACCTAAACCTTCAGAAGCAGTCTTTCTTGCTGCGTAGCATCTCAAAAACTTGCCAATTCTCTATATTTTCAGGTTCTTTTGATAATTTCCTTTTTAAATCAAATTCATGACAGCGAAGAAATAGGTTGATTCTTCTCTCCAGTCCTAATGTTGTTGGTAAACTAGACTGCGATTTTTCTCGTATCTGACTGATTTCATGGAGATAAGCTTCAATATTCTGATCTTCAGGCCATATAGTATTAGAAAACCTTAAGTTTGATAGCGTGTATTCATGCGCACAGCACACTACCGTATCATCAGGAAGAACTGCTATTTTTTGAATTGATTCATACATTTGTTTTGGCATGCCTTCAAAAATACGACCGCATCCCGCTGAAAACAGGGTATCGCCACAGAACAAAAATGGCGCGTTATAGTAGGCAATATGACCAGATGTGTGTCCTGGAACCTCAATTACAGAAAATTCCGAATTTAACAAAGAGACGGTGTTTCCTTCCTCAACTAGGCAGGTTGCGCCACATTTAGCGGTTTCTTTTGGGCCAAAAACAGGCAGATTAGGGTAGTGCTTCAGGAGTTCATTGACGCCCCCCACATGGTCGTTATGGTGGTGAGTGAGTAAGATAGCTTCAGGAAAAAGTGCGTGTTGATCGAGCGCTTCAAGCACTGGTGTCGCTTCACCGGGATCGACGATCACGCAGTGGTTTTCTTTATTGCTCAATAGCCAAATGTAGTTGTCCTGAAGTGCGGGGATACTGATAAGATTCATTCATCACCTCTTTTTGCGAGCAGCCTGAGGACGAGAACAGAAGATGAAATCGGCACAAATCCCTCAGACCATTGTTGCACCTGATTCATGGGATGATATCACCTGTGGGCAGTTTTATCGCGAGTCGCTTGAGCTGGCTTTGTTGCCATGGTGGCCAAAGCTCTTTGGCTTCCATCTTATTAAAGTCGGGGCGTTGAGTGCGGAAATCCATATCACGGAGTGCGCGATTGCGCATCAGGTTAACGTGGCTCCACACGGTGATAATCTTCAAGTCGTGGCTGATGCTCATCAATTACCTTTCTCTGAAAAGTCGATCGATGCCTGCCTGCTCGCTCAAACACTATCTTATTCGTCTGATCCGCATCGTGTTTTGCGCGAAGTTGACCGTGTTTTGGTCGATGATGGTTGGTTAATTCTGAGCACGTTTAATCCGATCAGTCTGGTTGGCTTGGGTAAACTGATCCCCAGACTCAATAAAAAGCATCCCTATTGCAGCCGCATGTTTACTCAAATGCGCATAACGGACTGGCTGGGGCTCCTGAACTACGAGGTTATCCATCAGACGCATTTTCACGTTACGCCATGGCGAAGAAATAAAGGGAAGTTGAATAAACATATTCCGATGCTAGGGTGCCTGACGCTGATTATTGCCCGAAAGCGCACGATTCCACTGACGTTTACGCCTATGAGGACACGGTTGCGTAAAGCATCTGTGCGCCGCACGGTGGGCGCAACAAAGATATATCGGAGATGAGGCGGACGCCTACGGTGATTTACTCAGCCTGATAACCCGTATCATCAAGCGTTGGCGCACTCGCGGCGGCGCGAGCGAGTTCATCACAGCGCTCATTTTCCGGGTGCCCGGCGTGTCCTTTTACCCATTCCCAGCGCACGGAATGGCGTTGAATCGCGGTATCCAGCCTTTGCCAAAGGTCGACGTTTTTGACCGGTTTTTTGTCGGCGGTTTTCCAGCCCCGCTTTTTCCAGTTATGAATCCAGCTGGTTATCCCTTGACGAACATATTGGCTGTCAGTGCAGAGCACCACATCGCACTCGGTAGTCAGCGTTTCAAGCGCTGCAATCGCGGCCATCAGCTCCATTCTGTTATTCGTCGTAAGACGATAGCCTGCACTTAACGGTTTTTCGTGCTGCTTGTAGCGCAGAAGGGCGCCATAACCGCCGGGGCCGGGATTACCGAGGCAAGATCCGTCGGTGAAAATTTCTACCTGTTTGCGCATCTCTGGTAGACTCTCCCTTATGGTAAAAACGGCAAGTCTGACATAAACGAAAACGATGAGCACTGAAATTACGCGACAAATCGTCCTGGATACAGAAACCACCGGTATGAATAAGCTGGGGGTTCACTACGAAGGGCATAAAATTATCGAGATCGGTGCGGTCGAAGTAATTAACCGCCGCCTGACTGGCCGCCATTTTCACGTCTATATCAAACCCGATCGTTTAGTCGATCCCGAAGCGTATAACGTACACGGTATCAGCGATGAGTTTCTTGCTGACAAACCGACGTATGCGGACATCGTGGATGATTTTCTCGATTTTATCCGTGGCGCGGAACTGGTCATTCATAACGCGACGTTTGATATCGGCTTTATGGATTACGAATTTCGGTTACTGAACCGGGATCTCCCCAAGACTGAGACGTTCTGTAAGATTACCGATAGCCTGTTTATGGCGCGGAAGATCTTTCCCGGGAAGCGTAACAGTTTGGATGCGCTCTGCGATCGCTATCAGATAGATAACAGCAAGCGTACGCTGCACGGCGCATTGCTCGATGCCGAGATTCTGGCTGAAGTTTATCTGGCGATGACCGGTGGCCAAACGTCTCTGACTTTCTCGATGGAAGGAGAAACGCAACAGAAGAACGAGAATACCGAAACAATCCAGAGAATTGTCCGCCCTCAATCGGCGTTAAAGGTGCTTTACGCTGATGAGGCAGAGCTATTAGCGCATGAACAGCGTCTGGATTTGATTGCTAAAAAAGGTGGTAGTTGCCTGTGGCGAGCTGAATAATGCCGCCGGAGTGTCACCCTGATGTTGCAAAACGGCGAGGGAGATCGCATCGCAGGTGAGAGAATAATCACTAAGATGAAATTATAAGCAAACAGAAACGGTTAGTTATAAAAAGCATTGACGTAATAGTGCCATCATCTTAGTATTCATCCCGCTCAATGAGCACGAGTGGAGCGGTAGTTCAGTTGGTTAGAATACCTGCCTGTCACGCAGGGGGTCGCGGGTTCGAGCCCCGTCCGTTCCGCCACTTATATGAAGACCCTGAATCAGCAATGATTCAGGGTTTTTTCATTTCTGGGTTTATCAAAAAAAGACTGTAGAGACGCGTTTGTAGAAAATGCGGCCACCCGAAAAGCAGCGGCCGTTTTTTTAGAAGTCCCAGTCTTCATCTTCGGTATTGACGGCCTTACCGATGACATAAGATGAGCCGGAGCCAGAGAAGAAATCGTGGTTCTCGTCCGCGTTTGGCGATAGCGCCGAGAGAATTGCGGGATTCACATCCGTCATGCTGGCGGGGAACAGCGCTTCGTAACCCAGATTCATCAGCGCTTTGTTCGCGTTGTAGTGGAGGAATTTCTTCACATCTTCCGTCCAGCCTACGCCGTCATAGAGTTCCTGCGTATACAACACCTCATTGTCGTACAAATCCTGTAGCAGATCGTAGGCGAAATTTTTCACCTGCTGCTGACGAGCAGGATCGGCCTTCGCCAACCCGCGCTGGAATTTGTAGCCGATATAGTAACCGTGTACCGCTTCGTCGCGGATGATAAGCCGGATCAAATCCGCCGTGTTGGTCAGTTTGGCGCGGCTTGACCAGTACATCGGCAGGTAGAATCCAGAATAGAATAGGAACGACTCCAGAAACACGCTGGCGACTTTCTTCATCAGCGGATCGTCACTGCGATAGTGCGACAGAATAATGTCGGACTTCTTCTGTAGTGCCGGGTTCTCTTCACTCCAGCGATAGGCATCATCCACTTCGCTGGTCAGACACAGCGTCGAGAAAATCGAGCTGTATGAACGGGCATGCACCGCTTCCATAAAGCTGATGTTAGACAGCACAGCTTCTTCATGTGGCGTCACCGCATCAGGCATGAGCGTCGGCGCGCCCAGCGTATTTTGGATGGTGTCCAGCAGCGTCAGACCGGTAAACACACGAATCGTCAACTGACGCTCGCGGGCGTTCAACGTACTCCAGGATGGAATATCGTTGGAAAGCGGCACCTTTTCCGGTAGCCAGAAGTTAGACGTCAGCCGGTTCCAGACTTCCAAATCTTTGTCGTCTTCAATTTTGTTCCAGTTAATCGCCTGGACGCGAGTGAGTGCGGTCATGCTTCGATTTCCTTCCGCGATGGCTTATAGCGCACAGGACACACAGCCCTGAACTTCGGTGCCTTCCAGCGCCATCTGCCGTATGCGAATGTAATAAATAGTCTTAATGCCTTTAGTCCAGGCGTAGATCTGCGCTTTATTGATGTCACGCGTGGTGGCGGTATCACGGAAAAACAGCGTCAGCGATAGCCCCTGATCGACGTGCTGCGTGGCGGCGGCATAAGTGTCGATGATCTTCTGCGGTCCGATTTCATAGGCATCCTGGTAATACTCCAGGTTGTCATTATTCATGTAAGGGGCAGGGTAGTAGACGCGGCCGATCTTGCCCTCTTTACGAATTTCGATGCGTGACACAATCGGGTGGATACTGGACGTCGAGTGGTTGATATACGAAATCGAACCGGTCGGTGGAACGGCCTGCAAGTTCTGGTTATAAATGCCGTGTGCCATAACGGATTCGCGTAGCGCCGCCCAGTCCTGCTGAGTGGGAATGTGGATGTCAGCCTGTTCAAACAGTTCACGGGCGCGCGCTGTTGTGGGTTCCCAGCGCTGTTCAACGTATTTATCAAAATACTCACCCGTGGCGTATTTGGAGTGCTCGAAGCCTGAGAAGCGCTGGTTCCGCTCTATTGCTAACGCATTCGATGCCCGAATCGCGTGGAAAGCAACGATATAGAAATAGATATTGGTGAAATCGACGGCTTCTTCTGTACCGTAAAAGATACGCTCTTTCGCCAAATAGCCGTGCAGGTTCATCTGTCCTAAACCAATCGCATGTGACTCGTCGTTGCCTTTCTCGATGGACGGTACGGAGCGGATGTGGCTCATGTCGGAAACGGCGGTCAGCGCGCGGATCGCCATTTCAACCGTCTGGCCGAAATCGGGCGAAGCCATCGCGTTGGCAATATTCATCGATCCAAGGTTACAGGAGATGTCCTTGCCAATGTGGCGATAGCCAAGATCGTCGTCGTACAGGCTGGCGTCGTTGACCTGCAAAATTTCAGAGCACAGGTTACTCATATTAATGCGGCCGTGAATCGGGTTCGCGCGATTCACCGTATCCTCAAACATCATATAGGGATAACCGGACTCGAACTGGATTTCGGCGAGGATCTGGAAGAATTCGCGCGCCTTGATTTGGGATTTACGGATGCGCTTGTCGTTTACCATCTCATGGTATTTTTCGGTGACGCTAATTTCTGACAGCGGCACACCATAAACCTGTTCGACATCATAGGGCGAGAACAGGTACATCACCTGATTATTCTTCGCCAACTGGAATGTGATATCGGGGATGACCACGCCTAAAGACAGCGTCTTGATGCGGATTTTCTCATCGGCATTTTCCCGCTTGGTATCCAGAAAACGCAGAATATCTGGATGGTGTGCGTTGAGGTACACCGCCCCCGCGCCCTGACGCGCCCCAAGCTGGTTGGCATAGGAGAACGCATCTTCCAGCATTTTCATGATAGGAATAATGCCGGATGACTGATTTTCGATACGCTTGATCGGCGCACCGGTCTCGCGGATGTTGCTGAGCATGAAAGCTACGCCGCCGCCGCGTTTTGAAAGCTGGAGTGCGGAGTTAATTGCTCGGCCAATCGACTCCATATTGTCTTCAATGCGCAGCAGGAAGCAGGAGACCAGTTCACCGCGCTGCTTTTTGCCGCAGTTGAGGAACGTGGGGGTCGCGGGCTGAAAGCGCCCGCTGATGATTTCATCGACCAGCGCGCCAGCCAGTGCGGTGTCTCCTTTGGCGAGGGTCAGTGCCACGAGGCAGACGCGATCTTCGTAGCGCTCCAGATAGCGTTTGCCGTCAAAGGTTTTCAGCGTATAGCCGGTGTAGTATTTGAACGCACCTAAGAAGGTTTGAAAGCGGAACTTGTGAGCGTAAGCCTGCTGGAAAAGGCTTTTGATGAAATCGAACTGATATTGGTCCAGCACGTCTGCTTCGTAGTAACCTTCTTCCACCAGATAACGCAGCTTTTCTTCCAGGTTGTGGAAGAACACGGTGTTCTGGTTTACATGCTGTAGGAAATAACGGCGTGCCGCGAGCTTATCCATGTCGAACTGGATATTTCCCTCTGCGTCGTAGAGGTTTAGCATCGCGTTCAGCGCATGGTAGTCGAGTGTATGGTAATCGAGCGAGTGGGCATCCGCTTCGGCCTTGGTTGCCTTTGCACTCACGTGGTCTGTTGTTGCCAAAATTCAGTTACTCCCTTACGCACGTTTGCAACGTCTTCTGCCGTGCCGAGCAATTCAAAGCGGTACAGGTAAGGCACCTGACATTTCTGCGCAATGATGTCGCCGGCGATGCAGTACGCTGCACCGAAATTGGTATTGCCTGCGGCAATCACGCCGCGCAGGTAAGCGCGATTGTGCGGATCGTTGAGAAAGATGATGACCTGACGCGGCACAGCCCCTTTCGTGCTGCCTCCGCCGTAGCTGGGGACAACCAGAATATAGGGGCGATCAACTTTCAATGCAGGCTGTTCTGTCGCTATCGGAATTCTCAGGGCTGGCAAGCCAACCCTGGAAATGAAGCGATGCGTGTTTTCCGACTGGCTGGAGAAATAGACCAGCGGGTTCATATTGCCCCCTTACTGCAATTGCAGGGCGGCGTTCAGAGTACTGATCTTATCCGGGCGGAAACCGCTCCAATGATCGTCGGCCGTCATCACGACGGGCACTTGCTGATAGCCCAACGCTCTTACCTGCTGTAACGCCTGTTCATCTTCAGTTAAGTCCACCAGTTGATAGTGAATTCCTTGCTTATCCAGCGCACGACATGTGGCGTTGCATTGAACACAATCTGGCTTAGTGAAAATAGTAATACGCATGATTCGTATTTACCCTTTGGCGTGAAAGAAGTATGTCGGAGCGGCTATCTTCAGGGTATGTGCACCCGAACCGATCCACTGGGTAGCGACGCGTTACGCGAGCGCCACACAAAGAATACTAGATGTGGGTGTTTTAAATTTCAACCACACAAGATATATGATTTTTAGTTGGCCTTATACAAATTGACGCAAACCCTGATGCAGCAAGGCTGGTAGAGAATGCAAGTAAAAAATGCAGAAAGAAATAAATGTGATGCGCATCATTTTTGACGAAATAGTGTGCGACGAAATGAAGGGTAATGTGGGAAAGACAAAAGCCAACATGACTAATCCAGCTTTCCTTTGGTAAAAGGTGGCTTCTTAGTAACGCTTTTTTATGCTGACTAAGAGACAATTTCGTGCGCAATGAAACCAGCATTTTCATGCTACTTCATAGCACGCGCCCGACGCAGGGCGCTCAGTCGCCGCCGCCCTGCGAACCCAGGCTTCCGGCTAAATTATGCCGCTACGCGGTTCCATCGGTGCCCATGCCCGCTTTTCGAGCCGCCAGCGACATGCTCCCGGCATGGCGCTGGCTTTCGCGACGTCCTGTCGCTCACTCGGCGGTCAAGCGCACCGCTGCATAATTTTCACGCCGGATAACGGCAAAATCCTTGATGCCCTTATATTTGTGACTAAGAGATACACCCTATATGTATTGATTACAGGACAGGTAGATTTCTGCCGTAATAGATTTCCTGCATTTCGTGATACAGCAGATCGGTGATTCTTTTCCGTTCAGCAGCGCTGAGTTCTTCAGGGCTGACGTTGAACAGGTAGTGTTTCAGGTCGAAGTCTTTCAATAGCATCTTGGTATGGAAGATATTTTCCTGATACACGTTCACGTCCATCATGTGATAGAGCGCTTTCATATCCTCGGACATGAAGTTCTGAACCGAATTGATCTGGTGATCGATGAAATGCTTTATGCCGTTGACATCACGGGTAAATCCCCGCACGCGGTAGTCGATGGTCACAATATCGGATTCAAGCTGGTGGATGAGGTAGTTCAGCGCCTTCAGCGGTGAAATCACGCCACAGGTAGACACTTCGATATCTGCGCGGAAGGTACAAAGCCCGCCTTCCGGATGGCTTTCTGGATAGGTATGAACACAGATATGGCTTTTATCCAGATGCGCGACGACGGAATTGGGCAGCGGCCCAGGGTGTTCTGAGGTATCGACATCTCGCGGATCGATGGGTTCTTCGCTGACCAGAATGGTCACGCTAGCACCTTGTGGTTCATAGTCCTGACGTGCGATGTTAAGGACATTGGCACCGATAATTGAGCAGGTTTCAGTGAGGATTTCTGTTAAACGGTTAGCGTTATATTGCTCGTCGATATAGGCGATATAACCGTCACGATCGTCGGCCGTTTTGGTGTAACAGATATCGTAGATACAAAAACTCAGGCTTTTCGTCAGGTTGTTAAAGCCGTGTAGTTTCAGCTTGTGCAATTTACGTCACCCCCTTGTGGTTGTGTGATTACCCTAAGTGATGGATTATTGCGCATTCTGTAGCGCGTTCAGCAGGTACTGTGGCAGAGCAAAACTGCCGATGTGAACATCAGGCGTGTAATAGCGACAGGTAATCCCTGATTGCGCAAAGCGCTGGCGCAGCGTAGCGGCGTCTATCTGGCGCAATGCCGGGTTATTGCTGGCCCAGGCGAACGTCATAATGCCGCCGTAGTAAGTCGGAATTGCCGCCTGATAAAAACTGACATCGCTGAAATAGCGGCTGAGCTTTTTATGGCTGCCGACTGCTTCATCCTGTTGCAGGAAACACACGCCATTCTGCGCGACGAAAATTCCGCCTTCATTCAGGCAGCGGGCGCAACCCTGATAGAAATCAGAGGTGAACAGGCTTTCGCCGGGGCCGATGGGGTCGGTGCAATCGGAAATAATGACGTCAAACTTTTCACTGCACTGTCGGACGAAATTAACGCCGTCATCAATCACCAGATTAAAACGCGGGTCGTCATAGCTACTGGCGCTGTGATTGGGCAAGTACTGGCGACAGAACTCCACCACGCCCGCATCGATCTCTACCATCGTGATATGTTCGACGCCGTGGTGTCGGCTGACTTCCCGTAGTATACCGCCATCGCCGCCACCGATAATCAGGACGCGTTTGGTGTTGCCGTGTGACAGAAGGGGAACGTGGGTGAGCATTTCATGATAGATGAACTCGTCGCGTTCGGTGGTTTGTACCACGCCGTCGAGCGCCATCACGCGGCCTAATGCGTCGTTTTCAAAGATGATGAGATCTTGATGATCGGTCTTCTCGTGATACAACACGCGATCAACCGAAAAATACTGGCCAAAGTTGGCATGCAGGGTTTCATACCAAATTTCTTTCTGGGACATGTTAGGGCTTCCTCCGCGATAACAGCCATGAAAATTGGCGCGCCATCATAGCCGACTCTTTTGCCGCATGCACGGTCAAATTTCAGTCAGCGCGGAGGAGGAGGGGAATTACTGCGCGTAGGAGAGTAAACCGAGTGAATTGCGTGCCAGGGACTGACATTTCTTCGGGGTAGGGATAGCGATTTTGCTGAGATCGCGATAACTGTCTTCACCCATTGCCGTCATGTCATAAGCGCTGTAATTGCTGAGATCCCAGCGGTTTTGCTGTGCAAAGGCGACCAGCGTCCGACGAATCTGTTCATTCGGCAGATCTTGATAGCCACAGTGATTTTTCAGATAAACAAAGATCGCGGTCAGATCGGCCAGATCTTCCGCTTCAAATTCATTCAGCGCCTTGCTGGCGGAAGAGAAGCTCATCAGGCTTAGCAGGAGCAGAGCCAGCGCAGAGTTTTTCATGGTTGAACCTGTTCCAAATATCGTCAGATGACGTTATCACAGATATCCTATGCGGTTCCAAGTTTTCTTACGGGAAACATCTGATATCCCCGTCATTCTTCAAGCTGCATGTGCGTTGGCAATACTCGGCTCATTTATGAGCCTCGCCCTAGCGGGCCGCCGCTTGCGGCGTTCAAATCTGCTAAGCTGATTTGTCCTCGCTCACCCCAGTCACTTACTTATGTAAGCTCCTGGGGATGAATGAGAGACATCCTGTCTCTCACCAGAGGCCAGCCGCTGGCTGGTCAAATTCGTTCCTGACGAATTTGTCGCTGTGTCGCCGCCTGCCTGCAACTCGAATTATTTAGGGGCTGCGATAAAAAACGAATGGCGAAAAGGTGGAAAACCAATAATCGCAATCTATTGAAATTTTGGGGTTTTATTTTAGTGACGGTTGGTGATGGAAATCGCCTCGGGTTAATCGCAGGATTAAAGCCCATTTATCGTTGTTTGATACGATGACGCCGCCGTCAGGCTCTGTTATTAATAGCAGCGATCTCATCCAATACAGTTTTAATTCTATGATCTCCGGTGTCTGGCGCGTCAGTAGTTGGTTGTTGGCGGGACTGTTGCTGCTTCCTTTAGCAACGGTTTTTTATCAGGCTTTTTTTGCAGATGGGCTGGGATTCGCCCCACTGTGGCACATCGGGTTACCCACCTACCTGATACATTCTGCGGTCATCGTGATTGGTACGCTTTTCTTCAGCTTACTGTTTGGGTTGCCTTCGGCTTGGTTTATCGCCATGTATCGCTTTCCCGGTCATCGTGTACTGCAATGGGCGCTTTGCTTGCCAATCGCGATGCCTGCGTTCCTGCTCGCTTACCTTTATACCGATGTGTTACGGCACCTGTCCCAGTTGTTGCGGGAAGGCGGGCTACAGATAGCATCGTCGTGGGAAGATACCCATATTGCCGGGCTGCCTGTTTCTCTCGGTTGCGTGAGTCTGGTGCTGGCGCTGGTGTTGTATCCCTACATTTACCTGTTAGTACGCGAGGCGCTGGTGAAACAGCCCGCCAGTTTGATTCATTCGGCTCGCTTACTGAATCAGACGCGCGCTCAGGTATTCCGCCGCTTATGTTTGCCTATTGCGCTGCCTGCGATTGCCTGCGGTGGCGCGCTAGTGGTGGTCGAGACGCTGGGTGATTATGGCGCGGCGTCTTACCTTGATATTCCAACCATGACGACACAGGTGCTGGATATCTGGCAGAAGCAGGGCGATATCGGTGCAGCAGCACGCCTTGGCGTATTGATCTTGCCTGCGATCTTCCTCTTGATGTTTCTGGTTAACCTCTGGCGTCGTAAGCAGAAAATTTATCAAGCTCAAGCGAATGCTTCCCAGGTGGTTCCGCCTGTGTTGAGCGGGTGGCGCAGCAGGGTGGTGCGTGGCTACTGCTGGGGAATCGTCTGTTTGTCGTTCCTGTTCCCGCTGGTGTATCTGTTATTTCTGGCTCTCCGGCACATGATGTCCGTATGGGATATGGCGTTCCTTCAGGCGGTAATGAATAGCCTGTTGGCGTCTGCCATCGCGACAGTCATCATTACGCTGATGGCGCTATCGTTTATTTTCTACACGCGTACGGCTGGGATATTTGCCAATCAGACGCCGGTTCGGCTGGTCAGCCTGAGTTTTGCCTTGCCCGGCGCGGTACTGGCTGTCGGACTGTTTACCTTGCTGTCGCTGGTGGACAGCGGAATTAACCTGTTTGCCCGCACTGCGGGGTTGCCTACCGCCGATGCTTTGCTGGCGGGGTCGCTGTTTATTCTCATCCTCGCTTATAGCGTTAAATTCGGGCGTCTGATGCTGGACAGCCTTGAGCGCAGCATGGAGGCCATTCCGCGCTCGCTGGACAGTGCGAGCCTTGTGCTGGGCGCTTCTCCCCTCAGCCGCTGGTCACGCGTGCATATTCCGCTGTTGCGCCGCAGCCTGTTCATCGGGGCGCTGCTGATTTTCACGGAAAGCATGAAAGAGCTGAATGTTTCGCTGCTGCTGCGCCCTTTCGGGATTGATACGTTGGCGACGTATGTTTTTCGCTTTACGGCGAGTGAGCAGATTGCGTCATTTGCCTTTCCTGCGTTGGTGCTGGTGGCGGTAGGGCTAATCCCTGTTTTCTGGCTGAATCGCGCACTGAATATAAAAGGATAATGACATGGCCGCGTCGATAGATATTCTGAGCGTTCAGGCGGTAAGTTGTACGCTACAGCAGTCTCCCGTGTTGGAGAACATCTCATTTGCCGTGCGCGATGATGAGACGATCTGCGTGCTGGGTAAAAACGGCTGCGGTAAAACGGCGCTATTACAGGTGATCGCTGGCCTGCTGCCGATTACTCAGGGCAAGATCTTGCTGGAGGGTGAACCCGTCAGCTCACCGCAAGAGTATGTCCTGCCTGAGCTGCGTCAGGTTGGCCTGATTTTTCAGGACTATGCGCTCTTTCCGCATCTGACGGTGGAAGGCAATATTGCGTTTGGTTTATATGGCCGCCCGGAAAGCGAGGTGAAACCAATCTGTGCGGAGATGCTGACGCTCTTGCAGCTGGATGAGGTTGCCGCACGTTATCCACACGAGCTATCAAATGAACAGCAGCAGCGTTTGGCGATTGCCCGCGCGCTGGCCTGTGAGCCGAAACTGCTGTTGCTGGATGAACCATTTCCCGGACTGGACAGCCAGACCCGTTATCGCCTGATCACCGAATTGCGGCAGGTTCTCAAACAGCGTCATGTTGCGGCGGTTTTCGCTACGCACAGCCGGGAGGAAGCCTTTGCCTGCGCCGACCATCTGATTCTGCTGGATGAAGGGAAGATTATGCAGCAGGGCTATCCATCCGAGCTGTACCATCGCCCGAATAGCCGCTTTGTGGCTGATTTTATGGGGAATACGAACTATTTGCCTGTGAAAATCATGAGCGACCATCAATGGCAAAGCCCATTGGGCGATCACCATGCGGCACATCCGCTCAATCAACCGATCGATTCACAGTGCGACTGGATGGTACGACCGGCAGACGTGGCGCTGGCACTCGATCCCGATGGCCCGGCATCGATCGAAGATCGGCTGTTTATGGGCACGTCAAACTTGTATCGGGTGAAGCTGGGAGAACTGATGCTGTTGGTGCAGACCGGCAACTGGTTTGAACCAGGGCAGCAGATACGGTTAAGCATTAAGACGGATCCACCGGTCTTGTATCCTGCTTTACCCGCCGCCAGCATTCCGGCTGACGGCCCTGAAAAGCAATGATTACGCCTCGTGCAGGTCTGCTGCTGGCATGAGCCACGTGCTATTGTGCTTTTCAAACCCTAATTTCGGGTAGTAATCCACCGCCAGCGGCGCGGCCAGCAAAATGATTTTGCAGCCTTTTTCAAGCTGCTGAGCGGTTTGTTGAATCAGTTTTTTGCCTATTCCCGCATGCTGACAGTCCTCTGACACCGCCAGATCGGACAGATAGCAGCAAAAATGAAAATCCGTCACGCTGCGCGCAATACCCACCAGCGTCTCCCCTTGCCATGCGGAAACCAGCAGATTGGCATGCTTAAGCATACCCGCAATCGCCGTCTCATCATCCAGCGGACGACGTGGCCCCAATGAGGTTTTTGCCAACAGCTCAACGAACTGCTGGCTGGAAAGCGGGGCGTTCACTTTGTAGCAAACATCCACTGGTGGTGTGCTCATGATGTCTCCTTCATGGTGTGGTTTCTGATATACTTCGCGCGCCTGGGCATTGCCCAGACTGATTTAAACATCAGCATTGGCGCATCATCGATAATGAGTCTGTCATTCTGCCGATGGTGCTGAATACCTTACTTCAAAGAGTTATCAGTATGATGAAACATACCGTGGAAGTCATGATTTCTGAGCAGGAAGTGATGGCGCGGGTTACCGAACTGGGGCAACAGATCAGCGAACACTACCGTGATAGCGGCAGCGATATGGTGCTGGTGGGACTATTACGCGGATCGTTTATCTTTATGGCCGATTTATGCCGGGCGATCGACGTTCCTCATGAAGTGGATTTCATGACGGCATCCAGCTATGGCAGCGGTATGAACAGTACGCGCGATGTGAAGATCCTGAAAGATCTGGATGAGGATATCCGCGGTAAAGACGTGTTGATCGTTGAAGACATTATCGATTCAGGCAATACGCTGAGCAAAGTGCGGGAAATTCTGCAATTGCGTGAGCCGAAATCACTGGCTATCTGTACGCTGCTGGACAAACCAGAGCGCCGTGAAGTGGCGGTAAAAGTCGAGTGGGTTGGATTCTCGATTCCTGATGAGTTCGTTGTGGGTTACGGCATCGACTATGCCCAGCACTATCGCCACTTACCTTACGTCGGCAAGGTTGTTCCGCAGGAATAATGGCAAGATAAGGCCGATGCCGTGAGTGACGCCCAGCGAATGGGCGTCAGGCAGTGAATCAAGGCAGAGAGGAAATCGCGCGGCGATAACGCTGTTCCAGCGTCTCCCGGTTGGTCGCTGTCACTTCCAGATCGCGCAGACGGCCATCCTGAATACCGTACACCCAACCGTGGATCGTGACTTTCTGTCCACGCTTCCATGCGGACTGCATGATAGTGGAGTGGCCGAGGTTATATACCTGCTCGACAACGTTGATTTCACAAAGCGTGTTCAGGCGCTGTTCGGGAGGCAATTCCCCCAGCAGCGAACTATGCTTGTACCACAAATCACGGATATGCAGCAGCCAGTTGTTAATCAAACCCAATTCCGGGTTTTCCACCGCCGCCTGAACACCGCCACAGCCGTAGTGGCCGCAGATGATGATGTGTTCGACTTCGAGAACTTCGACGGCATATTGCACGACAGACAGGCAATTGAGGTCGGTGTGAATAACCAGGTTGGCGACATTGCGGTGAACAAACAGTTCACCAGGCTCAAGGCTGGTCAGACTTTCCGCAGGTACGCGACTGTCCGAGCATCCAATCCATAGAAAACGGGGTCGTTGTGCCTGCGCCAGACGTTCAAAGTAGCCAGGATCCTCTTCCACCATCGTTTTAGACCAAAGCTGGTTGTTCGCGATGAGCGTTTCAATTTCTTTCATGAAAGTAAATGACCTGTAACAAACAAGGGGCAGTGAGGAGTAATATAAGGCAACATGCGTCGTTTGAAAAACGATAGTTTATACTCGTCATACTTCAAGTTGCATGTACGTTGGCTGCGTTCACTCACCCGAATCACTTACCTGAGTAAGCTCATCGGGATGAAATGAGAGACATCCTGTCTCTCACCGGAGGCCAGCCGTTGGCTGGTCAAATTCGTTCCCGACGAATTTGTCCTTCTCTTGCCGCGTTACGATGCTCATGGTTGAGCATCGCCCTAAAGGGCTAACGCTTCGCGTTGTTCAAAACGTTAACGTTTTGTCCTGAAACTTGAATTATTTAGAGTATTTATTTGTCACACTTCGAACCTGTAGAACTCACTGATAATAAGGCAATCCATTTCTTATGACATATGCACTGGAACTGGCGCAATTAACCAAAACCTATCCGGGAGGCGTCAAGGCGTTACGGGGGATCGACCTGAACGTGGAAGCGGGGGATTTCTACGCGCTGCTGGGGCCGAATGGCGCGGGAAAATCCACCACGATTGGGATTATCAGCTCGCTGGTGAACAAAACCGCCGGTAAAGTTCGCGTCTTCGGCTATGACCTTGAGCTGGATAAAGTGAATGCGAAACGCCAGCTAGGGCTGGTCCCGCAGGAATTTAACTTCAATCCTTTCGAGACGGTATTACAGATTGTGGTTAACCAGGCGGGCTACTATGGCGTGAAACGTCAGGATGCCTTGCAGCGTGCGGAAAAATACCTGAAACAGCTCGATCTGTGGGAGAAACGCAACGAAAAAGCGATGATGTTGTCCGGTGGGATGAAGCGTCGCCTGATGATTGCGCGTGCGTTAATGCATGAACCTAAGCTGCTGATTCTTGATGAACCGACCGCCGGTGTGGATATCGAGTTACGCCGTTCCATGTGGGGTTTCTTGAAGGAGCTGAACGCGCAGGGCACCACGATTATCCTGACGACGCACTATCTGGAAGAAGCAGAAATGCTGTGCCGCAACATCGGGATCATCCAGCGGGGAGAGCTGGTGGAAAATACCTCAATGAAGCAGCTGCTTGCCAAGCTGAAATCAGAAACGTTTATTTTCGATCTGGCGGCGAAAAGCCCGCTACCGCAGCTTGAAGGCTACGCGTTCCGCCTGACGGACACGTCAACGCTGGAAGTGGATGTGATGCGCGAGCAAGGCATGAATGCGCTATTCAGCCAGCTAAATGCACAGGGGATAACGATATTAAGTATGCGTAATAAAGCGAATCGGTTGGAAGAGCTGTTTGTCACGCTGGTGAATGGGACAGGCGGTAAGGGAGAAAAAGCATGATGCATTTATATTGGGTGGCGCTACAGAGTATCTGGGTGAAAGAAGTCACTCGATTTGGGCGTATCTGGATTCAGACGCTGGTGCCGCCAGTGATCACCATGACGCTGTATTTTATTATTTTCGGTAACCTGATTGGCTCGCGTATCGGTGAAATGCACGGTTTTACCTACATGCAGTTTATCGTGCCGGGTTTGATCATGATGGCGGTGATCACCAACGCGTATGCCAACGTAGCCTCTTCCTTCTTCAGCGCCAAGTTTCAACGCAATATTGAGGAACTGCTGGTTGCGCCAGTACCGACTCACGTGATCATCGCAGGCTATGTTGGCGGTGGTATCGCACGCGGCCTGTGTGTGGGGGTGCTGGTAACGGCAATATCGCTGTTCTTTGTTCCGCTTCATGTTCATGCCTGGTGGGTCATTGTTCTGACGCTATTGCTGACGGCAATGCTGTTCTCTCTGGCGGGGCTGTTGAATGCGGTGTTTGCGAAAACCTTTGATGATATCAGTCTGATTCCGACGTTTGTGTTAACGCCGTTGACCTATCTGGGCGGAGTCTTTTACTCACTGACGCTGCTGCCGCCGTTCTGGCAGGCGGTGTCTAAACTGAACCCGGTGGTGTACATGATCAGTGGCTTCCGCTACGGTTTTCTCGGAATTCAGGACGTGCCGCTGCTGTTTACGATGTCAGTGCTGATTGCCTTTATCGTGGTGTTTTATCTGTTGGTCTGGTGGCTGATTGAACGCGGACGCGGGCTGCGGACATAGTTGGTAAATGAGAAGGCGGTGGTAACACCGCCTTTTGCTTATCTAAAGCGATCAGGCAACCTGAACCGGAATCGCTTTGGCCTGACGTTGCAGCTCGTTATCGCCAGAGAAATAGGCAACCTTAGGGTTGTGACTTCTGGCTTGCTCGTCGGACATTTGTACGTAGGAACAGATAATCAGTTTGTCGCCCACGCAGGCGCAGCGAGCGGCGGCACCGTTTACGGAGATAATGCGTGAACCTCTTTCGCCTGCAATGGCGTAAGTAGAGAAACGCTGACCGTTATCAACGTTGTAGATATCAATCGCTTCGTATTCCAGAATGCCAGCGGCATCCATAAAATCCTGATCGATGGCGCAAGAGCCTTCATAATGCAAGTCAGCCTGAGTCACTTTGACCCGGTGCAGCTTGCCTTGCAGCATGGTACGTATCATCGCTTTGTTACCTCGGTTCATACAGTCAAATCGACCTGGTGGTTATCAATCAATCTGGCCTTGCCTAACCAGGCAGCCATCAAAATCACTGCACGCGTGCTGGCAGCGTTCAGCGGTTGTAGCGTATCAGCATCGCGGATAAACAGTTCATCAGGCGTAAAGCCCGCTTCGCGTAACTGCTCTGCCGTTTGTTCCAGCAATGTGTCTATCTGGCGATCGCCGTTGTCCAACTGCGCGGAAAGCGCCATCATGAGCTGATAAAGTGTTGGTGCCAGTTGGCGTTCTTCAGCACTGAGGTAGCCATTACGCGAACTCAATGCCAAACCGTCGTTGGCACGCACGATAGGGACGCCGATGATATCAATGTCATAGCCCATATCGCGGACAAGCTGCCGAATCAGCGCTAGCTGCTGGTAATCTTTCTCACCGAAGCAGGCGACATCCGGCTGTACCAGATTGAACAGCTTACTGACGATGGTGGCTACACCCCGGAAATGGCCGGGACGGCTGGCGCCTTCCAGCATGGAAGACAGGCCGGGCACATCGACAAACGTTTGCGACTCCAGCCCATTGGGGTATATCACATCCGGGCTCGGTGCGAAAACCAGATCGGCACCGCGGCGATTCAATTTCTCGCAGTCTTCCTGCAATGTCCGAGGGTAGCGGGCTAAATCATCTGGCCGCTCAAACTGCATGGGATTGACAAAAACGCTGACAATAACGATATCGGCGCGAGCCTTGGCTTCATCGACCAGCGTCATGTGTCCGTCATGCAAGTTACCCATAGTGGGAACCAAAGCAATGCGTTTCCCTTCCTGACGCCAGCGGCGGACTTCGCGGCGCAGCAGCAGAGGGGTTTCGATAATTAACACACTCGTACTCCTAAAAAATATACCCGTCATACTTCAAGCTGCATGTGCGTTGGCTACGATACTCGGCCCACTTGCGTGGACCTCGCCCCGTAGGGGCCGCTGCAAGCAGCGTTCAAATCTGCCTGTGGCAGATTTGTCAGTCACCCGAATCACTTACTCAAGTAAGCTCATCGGGATTCTTTCTCTTGCCGCGTTACGAGGCCCATAAATGAGCCTCGCCCTAAAGGGGCCAACGCTTTGCGTTGTTCAAAACGTTAACGTTTTGTCCTGCAACTCGAATTATTTAGGGTATAAGCCCGATTAACGGAATGCTCGTTTTTTAATGAAATGACTGTTCTTAATGAAACGAGTGCTCTTCGGCCGGATAGATACCCTGTTCGACTTCTTGTGCATACAAACGTACTGCCGCGCGGATATCGCCCCCGCTTTGTGCCAGAAAGTTCTTGGCGAACTTAGGCGTGTTGTCACCAGTAATGCCGAAAGCATCATGCATGACCAGAATCTGTCCGTCGGTAACGTTGCCTGCGCCAATGCCGATCACCGGAATCGACAGCGCGTCCGTTACGCGTTTAGCCAGTGCGACAGGGACGCATTCCAGCACGAGCAGCTGCGCACCGGCTTCTTCAAGCGCGAGGGCATCAGCCAGCAGTTGATTGGCATCGCTTTCGCTCCGCCCCTGAATTTTATAGCCGCCGAAGATGTTAACGGACTGCGGCGTCAGACCCAAATGACCGCAAACTGGCACGGCGCGTTCGGTCAGCATTTTTACCGTTGGGGCAAGCCAGCTTCCGCCTTCCAATTTCACCATATTTGCGCCTGCGCGCATCAGTTCTGCGGCTTGGCTGAAGGTTTGTTCCGGCGTGGCATAGGTCATAAAAGGCATATCGGAGAGAACCAACGCCAGCGGTGCGCCACGGCGAACACACTGTGTGTGGTAAACGATGTCGTTGGTGGTCACGGGTAAGGTGGAATCGTGACCTTGCACGGTCATTCCCAATGAGTCACCCACCAGCATCACGCGGATGCCTTGTTCGAAAAATAGGCGAGAGAAGCTGGCGTCGTAAGCGGTAATCGTAGCGAATTTTCGCTGCTCTTGTTTCCATTGGCGCAAATGGGAGATAGTCGTCGGTTTCATGACGGTATTCCTATGTCAATAGGGCGAAGAATTGAGGGGGACATTCTAATGTAAGCCGACGTGTAGCGATATACCCGTCGCGCTTCAAGTTACAGATGTGATGGCTATGGGGAACCGAATGTTCCGGTCGGCTTCTCGTCATCCCACTCTTTATTGTCCCATAAGGTCAGACCGTTGCGGTCGACATGGGTTAATCGTTGGGTGAGTGTTTCACCGTCGGGGAATGTCAGTTCAGGGGTGATTTCCGCGAGCGGATAGAGCATGAATTCACGATTCTTCATGTCGTAATGCGGCACGGTCAAACGTTCAGTCTGGATGACGACATCGCCGAACAGCAGAATATCCAGATCCAACGTGCGCGGGCCCCAGCGATGTTCCTTGCGTTCGCGACCTTGTTCCAGCTCGATAGCCTGTGTGTGATCCAGCAGCGATTCGGCCGCTAATGCGGTTTCCAGTTCAACGACGGCGTTGAGATAGTCTGGCTGATCCTGCGGGCCGAGCGGGCGGCTACGGTAAAACGAGGAGCAGTGAACGACGCTGGTTTGTGGAATCGCATCCAGCGCAGCCAGTGCAGCGCGTACCTGTTGCAAAGGCTGGGCAAGGTTGCTGCCCAGCGCCAGATACACTCGTGCCATCAGGCTTGATCCCTGCGTGTCGTAGTCGGTTTACGCGACCGGCGAGGGCGGGAGCGTCGGTGTGGCGTCGGGCCATCATCCAACGATTTCAGCATGTTTTGCTGACGCGGCGGTGCGGCAACCTGGAATTCTCCCCACCACTGAGCCAGGCGCAGCAGCTCCTGATGATTTTCGATTTCGGCACGCAGGCAAAGCAGGTCATACGCGGCACGGAATTTAGGGTGTTCCATCAGCTTATAAGCACGTTTACCCTGACGACGCGACAGACGCGTTTGCAACTGCCAAATATCACGAACTAAAGACGTAATGCGCTTAGGAATTGCCAGAGAACGGCACTGTTCATCCAGTACATCGTTCATCGCTAGCGAGAAGGCATCGAAGTAAGCCAGACCACTTTCCTGAGCCAGCTTTTGCGCATGCTCAACCAGCGGATACCACAGCATGGCGGAAAATAAAAATGCTGGATTGACCCGCATGTCATTTTGCAGGCGCTGATCGGTGTTTTTCAGCACCTGTGCAACCATACGCTCCAGCGTGGAATCGCCGTTTGGTGTGAAGTAGCGGCTCAGCAGCGGGAAAAGCGGCTGGAACAGCTGGTATTCACACAGCATTTTATAGGTTGGATAGCCATACCCTGATTGAAGCAGCTTCAGCGACTCTTCAAACATGCGCGCCGCAGGAATATCGTGCAGCAATGAGGCCAGACGAGGAATCGGTTCGGCGGTTTCCGGGCTGACTGTCATGTTCAGCTTGGCGGCGAAACGGACGGCGCGCAGCATACGCACCGGGTCTTCACGGTAGCGCGTTTCGGGATCGCCAATCATACGGATGACGCCCTGACGCAGGTCGTTCAGACCACCGGTGTAGTCACGAACGCTGAAATCAGAAATGCTGTAATAGAGGCTATTGATCGAAAAATCGCGGCGCTGGGCGTCTTCTTCAACCGAGCCGAAAATATTGTCGCGCAGCAGCATACCGCTCTGGGCCTGCTGAGAAGAATTCTTGGTTTCCTGCTGTTCCTGATGCTGATCGTGGTGACCACGGAACGTGGCAACTTCAATCACCTCTGGCCCGAACATAATGTGGGCGAGACGGAAACGACGTCCAACCAAACGACAGTTGCGGAACAACTTGCGCACCTGATCGGGCGTGGCGTTAGTGGTGATATCAAAATCCTTCGGCTTTTTGCCCAGCAGCAGATCGCGTACGCCGCCGCCAACCAGATAAGCCTCGTAGCCCGCTTTGTTCAGGCGATAAAGTACTTTCAGCGCGTTATCGCTGATGTCGCTGCGTGAAATAGTGTGTTGGTCACGCGGAATCACCGTCAGATGCTGATGTGGTTCCTCTGATTCGACCATTTCGTTCTCACGATTCAGTACTTTACGGCAAAAATTAGCAACTCGGGAAAAGATAATACACCTCGATAGTGATGGATAAATCAACGGCACAGCAAAAAACGTCCGGGAGACATTTTTGACATCGCCCCGGCGATGGCCTGCAAAGGTGACGGCTAAGGATGGCGCGTCACTAAAAATAGCGGCTAATCATAGCTCACCAATGCCCCTTTGAGAATGCTGATGTGATCGCGGACGCGTTTATTGCCGCTTGCAACGGAACGATATCAAGCGACCAGTGCGCGACAGACCATGCCAGAAGTGCGGAAAGCGTCATATCCTGACTGTTTTCCGGCAGCGGTTGATTCAAAAATTGCAGTGCGGCAAGCAGCACGGGACGCGGATCGCTGTTCGGCAGGGCCGGTGCATGATTCTGTTTGGACAGTTTATTTCCCTCTGTATTCAGCACCAGCGGCAGATGAACATAGGTAGGGATCGCGTAGCCCAGCTTCTGATAAAGCGAAATTTGCCGAACGGTCGGCTCAATAAGATCGGCGCCGCGCACGATCTCCGTAACCCCCTGATCGTTATCGTCGATCACGACGGCCAGATTATAGGCAAACAGCCCGTCACGGCGGTGGATAATAAAATCTTCCTGCGCGAGCGCCGTGTCGGCATACAGTTCGCCACGCAGCCTATCGTGAAAGTGAAATACTGGCGTTGTCTGGCGCAGGCGTAGCGCGGCGTTGTCGGCAGGCAGGTTACGCGTTCGGCAATGGCCGTCATAGTGCCCGCCTAGCTGCTGAATACGGCTACGCGTACAGGTGCAGTAATAACTCATTCCCTGCTGTTGCAACTGCTGAAGAATCTCACGGTAACGTGCATGGCGCTGTGACTGATAAATCACCTCGCCATCCCAATACAGGCCGTAGTGTTCTAACTGGGCAAGGATACGGGAGGCTGCGCCGGGAATTTCTCGTGGTGGGTCGATGTCTTCAATGCGTACCAGCCAGCGCCCTTGTTGGGAACGAGCTTGCAGATAACTACCCAGTGCGGCAATCAGTGAACCAAAATGCAGGTCACCAGAAGGAGAGGGCGCAAAACGCCCGACATAGCGGTCGGTTTCAGTAAAGGGATTCACTTCAGGAGAAGGGTTAGTTTCGGTAAAACGACTTTTTTGTGTAAAACAAACTGTTCCAGACATAGGGGGTCAGTGCTATCTCGTCAGCGTTTTATCCAGACAGAAGATAGCGTGATGAACATCATTATTCATCAGCGGTAGAGTGCCTGGAGTCGGCCCCTGCGACGGGCAGGAGCCGATTCTGAGCAGGAAAATTAGCCTGCCATTTGCTTTTCGCGTATTTCTGCCAGTGTTTTGCAGTCAATACACAGATCGGCAGTCGGACGTGCTTCCAGACGGCGGATGCCAATCTCGACGCCACAGGATTCACAGAATCCGAAATCCTCATCTTCGATTTTTACCAGCGTTTTGGCGATTTTCTTGATCAGCTTGCGCTCACGGTCACGGTTACGCAGTTCGAGACTGAACTCTTCTTCCTGCGCTGCGCGATCCACGGGATCGGGAAAATTAGCGGCTTCATCGCGCATGTGCGATACCGTACGATCCACTTCATCCATGAGTTGGTTGCGCCATGCTTCAAGAATACGCTTGAAATGAGCCAGCTGAGCGTCGTTCATATACTCTTCGCCCGGCTTCTCCTGGTACGGCTCTACTCCGGCAATTGCGAGAATGCTCAGAGAAGATGTCTTACGGTTTTGCCCTTCTTGCATGTTGCTTCTCCTACATAACACGACACGCATAATACCCTTTTATGCAGTGAAATTGCGGCGTTGTTGGCCATAACTTCAGCTATCTGGGTATATCGGCCCCCAAAGGGGGGAAAAAACAGGCCGCTATAAATAGCAGATGAAGATGGGGTTGGCAATGCTTCCTGACACCGGCCTGATAAAGTGTGAGGAACAACCTGCTTACATTAAATAATAAACAATGTGTTACGCCTTTGATGGTGCGTTCGGCGTGTTATGCAATGCTTGTTCGTCATCCCAACAACGGTAGCTTATGCGTCAATTTAATACCGTCAGGGCATAATGTGGAGCCGTAACATAAAATTTCAACCCCTGCCCGTTGTGCTTCTGTAAATAATTCTGCATAGCGTGCATCAATATGCCGGGCGGGAGAAACCTGTTGGATTCCTGAATGGAGCACGGCGAAAAACAGCACTGCGCGTTTTCCATTGGAAACCATCTGTTGCAGTTCACGCAGATGCTTTTGCCCTCTGAGCGTCACTGCATCGGGAAAGTAACCACATTCATGTTGCAATAATGTGACAGATTTCACCTCAATATAGCAGTCAATCCTGTCTGGCGCCTGCAAAAGCAGGTCGACTCGGCTATTTTCCGTACCGTATCTCACTTCTTTTTTTACGTCCGAATAGCCCGACAGCTCTTCTATGCGATTCTCCAATAAGGCTTCGTACAATAATGTGTTGGCACGCAGAGTATTGACACAAATCCAGTGATTTTGTTGCGTTTCAGTCAGTTCCCAGCTCTGGGCATACTTGCGCTTGGGATTATCGGATGTGGAGTACCAGACGGTATCACCGGGCGTTGCGCAGCCTGTCATCGCGCCGGTATTGGCACAGTGCAGCGTGAGTGTCTCGCCTTCCGGGGTCACGACATCGGCCAAAAAGCGTTTGTAACGTTTAATCAACCGGGCAGGTTGTAAACGTGGGGTATAGTCCATGCGTATCCTATTCTATTGTTTATCCGCGTGGTCTCTTATTGAATAAATGACCAGCTTTCTAACTGTTGATAGCGGGTTTTGCCATTGTCGAAAAGTGATTCGTAAAGCGAAAATTGCGTCATGTCGACCTGCCAACTGAAGGTGGCGGGGGGAATCGCAACGGGACGAGTCGCGCCGCGCAATAGCGTAATGTGTGGATGAAAAGGTAATGCCGTTTGATAACAGCCGTTGCGTGCTGCCTGAGAGCGCAGCAGTTCCGCGAGCTGTAGCAGCCCACGCGGTGCACGGCGGCAGCCCAGCCAGACCACGCCGGGACGCGGCCAGTGTCCGGCGTCATCCAGCGTAAGGGAAAAGGCGGGCTGACGGATGCGGCCCGCCAATGTCTGTAAGGCCTGCGCTTTTTGTTCACTCACGTCACCCAAAAAAGCCAGCGTCAGATGAAGGTTGGCCGCCGCGACCGGACGACCCGCTTCCGGGGCGAAGCGCTCAGCACGCCAGCGGATAATCTCTTGCTGTGTGGTTTCCGGCAGTGATAGGGCAAAAAACAGGCGGCGGGGGGCTGACATGGCGATCTCTCTGTTCTGATTCCATCCGATGCTACATTCATCATGATGCTACAATGCTCGTCGCTGAAAGTTAACTTTATACGGAGATGTCTGTGATTTTACCGCCCGTCAGCGCCGTGCTGGATGATGTCATAACGGCGCTACATACCGCGCCTCAGGTGCTGCTTAATGCCCCAACAGGGGCGGGAAAATCGACCTGGCTGCCGTTGCAATTGCTGCAACAGGGTAATTTAAACGGGCGCATCATCATGCTGGAGCCGCGTCGTCTGGCGGCGAAGAGCGTAGCCTGGCGGTTGGCGCAGCAACTCGGTGAGGAACCGGGACAGACGATAGGTTATCGCATGCGGTCAGAAAGCCGCGTGAGTGACGCAACGAAGCTAGAAGTCGTCACCGAAGGGATGCTGACCCGTCTGTTACAACAGGATGCGGAGCTGCAAGGCGTGGCGCTGATTATCCTCGATGAGTTTCATGAACGCAGCGTGCAGGCTGATTTGGCACTGGCGCTGCTGCTTGATGTGCAGCAAGGGCTACGTGACGATTTAAAACTGCTGATTATGTCCGCGACGCTCGACAATGCGCGGCTGGCGGCGCGGCTGCCGGAAGCCGCCTGCGTGGTTTCCGAAGGTCGCAGCTATCCGGTTGAGCGCTGTTATGTGCCGCTGAATAATCAGGAGCGATTGGAAGAGGGCGTTGCGCGACAGGTGCGACGTTTGCTCAGTGAAGAAGACGGTTCGCTGCTGCTGTTTTTGCCCGGCGTCGCGGAGATTCGCCGTGTGCAGGCGCTGCTGGAAAATAGCGTGTCGGGCGAGACGGATCTCTGCCCGTTATACGGCGCATTGACGCTGGCAGAACAGCAAAAGGCGATTCTGCCTGCTGAACCCGGTCGTCGTAAGGTAGTGTTAGCCACCAATATTGCTGAAACGAGCCTGACGATTGAAGGCATCCGGCTGGTGATGGATAGCGGTCTTGAACGAGTCGCCAGCTTTGATGTGAAAAGCGGCATCACCCGACTGGTGACACAGCGAATCAGTCAGGCGTCGATGGTGCAGCGCGCCGGACGAGCCGGGCGCTTAAGCCCCGGAATTTGTTGGCATCTGTGCTCGCGTGAACAGGCAGAACGCGCAGCGGCGCAAAGCGAAGCTGAGATACTGAACAGCGATTTAAGCAGCGTCTGGCTGGACTTATTACAGTGGGGCTGTACCGATGTGGCGCAGTTAACCTGGCTGGATACGCCACCTGCCCCCGCGCTGTATGCCGCACGCCAGCTACTGCGCCAGCTTGGCATTACCGATGAACAGGATCGGTTGACCGCAGAGGGGCGCAAGATCGCCGCGCTAGGCAGCGATGCCCGTTTGGCGACGATGTTATATGCCGCGTCACAGCAAAATTCAGATGCGTTGGCGACCGCCGGATGTCTGGCGGCGATCCTCGAAGAGCCGCCGCGTAGCGGGTCGATTAATCTGGCCGACTGGCTGCATCGCCCATTGCCGCACTGGCTGCGGCGGGCAAAACAGCTGACACGCCGTTTATCGACGGCTTCGGGGCGTATTGACAGCGGAGAAGCCGACTGGCTGCTGGCACAGGCTTTTCCCGATCGCATCGCCCGGCGGCGCAGTCAGGATGGGCGCTACCAGCTTGCTAACGGCAGCGGTGCGATGATGTCGGCTGATGAAGCGCTGTCAGGTACGGAGTGGTTGCTGGCTCCGGCACTGCTGCAAAACGATCGATCAGCACAAAACAATCAGAACGGAGATGCGCGGATCCTGCTGGCGTTGCCGCTGGATATTGAACGGCTGGAACGGCGGCTACCCGGATTAATAAATGAGCGTAACGTGGTGCACTGGGACGAAGAAAAGGGTACTCTGCGCGCCAGCCAGCGTGACCAGATAGGCTGCCTGACGCTACGAACGCGCCCGTTGAATAAGCCTTCCGATGAAGCTCTACAGCAGGCGCTGTTATCCTGGGTTCGGGAGCAGGGGATTGAGGCATTAAACTGGGACGCTGCGGCGTTACAGCTCCGCGCCCGGCTACAGTGCGCTCGCCAGTGGCTGCCTGAGGTTGACTGGCCGCTGGTGGATGACGATACGCTGCTGGCAACGCTGGAAATCTGGCTACAGCCATCACTGTCCGGCGTGCGTGATTTACGGGCGCTGCACCAGATTAATTTGAGCGATGCGCTGCTGCGACTGTTGGACTGGTCGCTGCGCCAGCGGCTGGATAGCGCGCTGCCCACGCACTATACAGCACCCGGCGGCAGTCGCTTGCCTATCGCCTATTATGACGATAAACCCCCGGTGCTGTCGGTGCGGATGCAGGAAATGTTCGGTGAGCAGCAGAGTCCGCTGCTGGCAGAGGGGCGTGTGGCGCTGGTATTGGAACTTTTATCGCCAGCTCAGCGTCCACTACAAATTACGCGGGATTTAGCGGCATTCTGGCAAGGCGCTTACCGCGAGGTGCAAAAAGAGATGAAGGGGCGTTACCCCAAGCATGTCTGGCCGGACGATCCGGCGAATACGGCTCCGACGAGACGTACCAAGAAATATCAGAATCACTAATTTCAGACGTTTCCGCTTTCCCAAAAAAGGGGCTGGAAACAGAGTAGGCGGCTTGAGCGCAGAGCAGATAGCCGTGAACAACCTGATGGAGAAGTTATTGTAATGTCTCGGGATGACCGCGAACCTATCGGACGTAAAGGGAAAGCGCCAAAACGTAAGCCTGAACGCAAACAGGCCATACGACGTCGCAGGGATGACGACTATGATGATGATGACTACGATGATTATCAGGACGACTATGACGACGATGATGATTACGATGGCGATGATACGATGACGCGTAAATCGCAGAGAAAACGGCGCTGGCTGGGGCTGGCTATCAAGCTGTTCCTGATCTTTGCCGTTGCGATGGCGATCTATGGCGTGTACCTCGACAGCCAGATCCGCAGCCGTATTGAAGGCAAAGTCTGGCAACTGCCTGCCGCGGTTTATGGCCGTATGGTCAACCTTGAGCCGGGTATGGCCTATAGCCAGAAAGAGATGATCAGCCTGCTGGAAGGTATGCAGTACCGTCAGGTGAGCCGTATTACCCGTCCGGGTGAATTCAGCGTGCGTGGCAACAGCATCGACATGCTGCGTCGGCCTTTTGATTTCCCTGATGGGAAAGAAGGGCAGATTCAGGCGCGTCTGACGTTTGCCAACGATCGCCTGTCGCAGATCCAGAATCTGGACAACCAGCGCAACTTCGGCTTTTTCCGTCTCGATCCGAAACTGATCACCATGATGCAATCGCCGAATGGCGAACAGCGCTTATTCGTGCCGCGTTCCGGTTTCCCCGATCTGCTTGTTGATACGCTGGTTGCGACCGAAGACCGTCACTTTTATGAACACGATGGCATCAGCCTGTACTCCATTGGCCGTGCGTTTTTAGCCAACATCACAGCGGGACGTGCGGTACAAGGCGGCAGTACGCTGACGCAGCAGTTGGTTAAGAACCTGTTCCTGACTAACGAGCGTTCGCTGTGGCGTAAAGCCAACGAAGCCTATATGGCGCTGATCATGGATTATCGCTACAGCAAGGATCGTATCCTTGAGCTGTATCTCAACGAAGTGTATCTCGGTCAGAGCGGTAACGATCAGATCCGCGGCTTCCCGCTTGCCAGCCTGTATTACTTTGGTCGCCCGGTGAATGAACTGAGCCTCGATCAGCAGGCGCTGCTGGTGGGTATGGTGAAAGGGGCATCGTTGTATAACCCGTGGCGTAACCCGCAGCTTACGTTAGAACGACGCAATCTGGTGCTGCGTCTGTTGCAGAATCAGCAGGTTATTGATGCCGATCTGTACAACATGCTGAGTGCGCGTCCGCTGGGCGTACAGCCGAAAGGCGGTGTCATCAGCCCTCAGCCTGCGTTTATGCAACTGGTGCGTCAGGAACTGCAACAGCGGCTTGGCGACAAGGTTAACGATCTCTCCGGCGTGAAGATCTTTACCACGCTCGATCCGGTCTCGCAGGATGCGGCGGAAAAAGCAGTGGAAGTCGGGGTGCCGGCACTGCGCGCAGGCCGTAACGTCAGCGATCTGGAAGCGGCGATGGTGATTGTCGATCGTTTTAGCGGCGAAGTTCGCGCGATGGTCGGCGGTTCTCAAACGCAGTACGCCGGGTTTAACCGAGCGTTACAGGCGCGTCGTCCCGTCGGATCGCTGGCGAAGCCGCCGACCTACCTGACCGCGCTGAGCCAGCCGGACACCTATCGTCTGAATACCTGGCTGGCGGATGAGCCGCTGTCGATCAAACAGCCGAACGGGCAACTGTGGCAGCCGAAGAACTACGATCGTGAGTTCCGCGGCCGCGTCATGCTGGTTGATGCGCTGGCGAACTCGCTGAACGTCCCGACCGTCAATCTGGGGATGGCCGTGGGGCTGAATCAGATCACGGAAACGTTGAAGCGTTTAGGGATTCCAGAAAACGTGATTCAGCCTGTACCGGCGATGCTGCTGGGGGCGATCAGTCTGACGCCGATGGAAGTGGCGCAGGAATACCAGACGATCGCCAGCGGCGGCAACCGTGCACCGCTTTCCTCACTGCGTTCGGTGATTGCGGAAGATGGTACGGTGCTGTATCAGAGCTTCCCGCAGGCCGAACGGGCGGTTCCGGCGCAGGCGGCCTATCTGACGCTGTATGGTATGCAGCAGGTTGTCGAACGCGGTACGTCGCGTTCGCTGGCGGTGAAATTCCCGAATTATCACCTGGCGGCGAAAACCGGTACCACCAATGACCTGCGTGACAGCTGGTTTGCGGGGATCGACGGTAAAGAAGTGGCGATTAGCTGGGTAGGGCGCGATAACAACGGCCCGGCCAAGCTGACTGGGGCGAACGGTGCGCTGACGATTTATCGTCGCTATCTGGAAAACCAAACGCCGCTGCCGTTAATGCTGACGCCGCCGGAAGGCATCACGACGATGACGGTGGATGCCAGCGGTAACTTCATCTGTAACGGCAGCAGCGCAGGACGTGTATTGCCGGTCTGGACGGATAACCCGCAGGCGCTATGTCAGGCCAGCCAGCCGCAGCCTTCCGCACAGCAGGGACAGCAAGATGGAGAAGGCGTCGCCGACTGGATCAAACAAATGTTTGGTCAATAATCTATCGTTGCTTCAACGGGTTGCCGTCTCTTAGCTATATCTTATGCAGACTGAGAGACGGTTTCGTGCGCTTACAATACGGTTATTTTATGCTACCGCGTAGCACGCGCCCGACACGAGGCGACTCAAACGCCGCCGCCCCGTGACCCCAGGCTTTCGGCGGAAATTATGCCGCTGACGCGGTACCTTCGTCGGTATCTGGCTTAGCGGACCGCTTGCGACACGTTCCCTACGTGGCGCAAGCTTTCGCCGCGTCCTGCGGCTCATCCGAAGCCAGCTACCTCCTCAGCATAATTTTTTACGCCTGACCACGGCAAAAACCGCGATACTTCTAGACTTGTGTATAAGGGACAGGATTAATTTGGGGGTATTTTTTTGTGCCTGCTATTTTGAGTCGAGCACCACGCCCTGCCTGATACCACTTTTCCGGCCACGTCGCTCTAACGCTGACAGGTAAAAGTCTTGCGATTGGCATTCCGTTGCGCCTATCATGCTGCCTCTATCGTAATCATTATCGTTCTCTTTTAGACTGACGATTACGGGAATAGTGAATTCTGCTCACCCCTTTCCTTCGGTGACATTACAAACCAAAAACGCTATGCAAAA
This sequence comes from Pectobacterium carotovorum, assembly GCF_033898505.1. Lineage (NCBI taxonomy): Bacteria > Pseudomonadati > Pseudomonadota > Gammaproteobacteria > Enterobacterales > Pectobacteriaceae > Pectobacterium > Pectobacterium carotovorum. Next base: position 33,297 of record NZ_JAXAFK010000009.1, read on the forward strand.
TCAAACTGTACTGCCTGATACCACCTTCAGACTGGACGACGTCAGCTTTTCTGTCGCCGGACGCACGTTGCTACACCCGCTCTCTATCACGTTCCCTGTCGGGAAAGTATGCGGTCTGATTGGGCATAACGGCTCGGGCAAATCGACCTTGCTCAAAATTCTGGGCCGTCACCAGCCCGCCAGCAGCGGAACCGCATTGCTGGGGGAACAGGCTACCGAAAGCTGGGATAGCAAATTATTCGCCCGTCAGGTGGCTTATTTACCGCAGCAGCTTCCCGCCGCCGAGGGGATGACCGTGCGTGAGCTGGTGGCCGTAGGGCGTTACCCGTGGCATGGCGCATTAGGCCGTTTCGGCAGCGCCGATCGGGAAAAGGTCGAAGAAGCCATCACGCTGGTAGGGCTGAAACCGTTCGCCAACCGTCTGGTGGATAGCCTGTCCGGCGGGGAACGGCAGCGAGCCTGGCTGGCGATGACGGTGGCGCAGGATAGCCGCTGTCTGTTACTGGATGAACCAACTTCCGCATTGGATATTGCCCATCAGGTTGAGGTGCTGGCGCTGATTCAGCGCATGAGCCGCGAGCGCGGCATCACCGTCATTGCGGTGCTGCATGATATCAATATGGCTGCCCGCTACTGCGATCATTTGGTGGCACTGCGCGGTGGCAAGATGATTGCACAGGGTGAGCCTGTCGCGCTGATGAAAGGGGATGTGCTCGAAAACATCTACGGCATTCCCATGGGCATTTTGCCTCATCCGGCTGGTGGCGCACCGGTCAGCTTCGTTTGTTAACTCGGTTTTTCTGCTCATGATGCCTGAACGTTTTTCTTCTCCATCCTCTCCCGATCCGCTACGCCGTCGTTTGCTGACGGCGCTGCTACTGTCGCCGCTGGTGTATTCGGCGGCGAGCAGAGGAGCCACGGCCACATTTCCCGATCTACACCGTATCGTGGCGCTGGAATGGTTGCCCGTTGAGCTGCTTCTGGCGTTAGGCATTACCCCCTTTGCGATCGCGGATAAACATAACTATAACCTGTGGGTGAAAGAGCCTGCGCTGCCTGACTCAGTGATTGATGTGGGGCTGCGTACCGAGCCGAATCTGGAGTTGCTGACGCAGATTCGTCCGTCCATGATTCTTTACTCTGAAGGCTACGGCCCTTCGGTCGCAAAAATGTCCCGCATCTCTCCTATGCTGGGCTTTGGCTTTAGCAGCGAACAGGGAAAACCGCTGACGGTGGCACAGTCCTCAGTCATGAAACTGGCTGATGCGCTAAATATGAAGGCGGCCGGGGAACGACACCTGACGGAACTGGCGCAGTTTCTCCAGCAGGAAAAAATCACCCTTCAACCCTATACCCAGCGGCCTCTGTTGCTGATCACGCTGGTCGACAGCCGCCATGTGCTGGTGATTGGCAAGAACAGTCTTTTTCAGGAAGTCATGGATCATATCGGGATAGAGAATGCCTGGCGTGGTGAAACCAGCTTCTGGGGCAGTACGATTGTGGGCATTGAAAGCCTGGCGGAAATTGGCGATGCCAACGTGCTCTGTTTTGAGCACGGTGATAGCGCCATCAGCGCGCAGCTTGATAAGAACCCGCTCTGGCAGGCGATGCCGTTTGTGCGTCAACAGCGTGTGCAGCGCGTGCCCGCTGTCTGGCTGTATGGCGGAACGCTCTCGGCGATGCGCTTTTGCCGCGTATTGAATCAGGCTCTGGAGGCGAGAAATCATGGCTAATCCTCTGTCTGTTGGTTCCTCACCCGCGCATCAACGCGTGAGTCATCCGCTGGTGCTGCCGGTGGTCGTGATTGGTTTTCTACTGATCGTGATTCTGGGGATGGGCAGCTACAATTTGCAGCAGCAATTACCGGCATCACAATGGGTTGAAGGGCTGACTCAGCCTGTCTTGAACAATATGCAACAGCTTCTGTTCCATTACAGTCTGTTGCCACGCATGGTGCTGGCACTGCTGATTGGCGCGGGGCTGGGGCTGTGCGGCGTGTTATTCCAGCAGGTCTTGCGTAATCCGCTGGCCGAGCCGTCAACGCTGGGGATCGCCACGGGGGCGCAGCTCGGGATCACGGTTGTCACGCTGTGGGCGCTGCCTGGTGGTGCATGGCTCCAGCAGGCCGCGGCTATGATTGGCGCGCTGGTGGTTGGTGCGTTAGTGTTTGGCGTCGCTTGGGGTAAGCGTTTATCGCCGGTGACGCTGATACTGGCGGGGCTGGTGCTGAGTTTCTACTGTAGCGCGGTCAATCAGCTGCTGGTGATCTTCCATCATGAGCAGCTTCAGGGCTTGTTCCTGTGGAGCAGCGGTGTACTGAGCCAGCAGGATTGGAGCAATGTACAGTTTGTGCTTCCGCGTCTTCTGGCGTGTTTCTGTCTGGCGCTGCTGTTGATTCGCCCGCTAACGCTGCTAGGGCTGGATGACGGCGTCGCGCGTAATCTGGGGCTTGGGCTGTCGCTGGCGCGTTTGAGCGCGCTTGGGTTGGGGATTTTCCTGTGTGCCCAGTTGGTGAATGCGGCGGGCATTATCGGTTTTATCGGCCTGTTTGCGCCGCTGCTGGCGAAAATGCTGGGCGCACGGCGGTTACTTCATCGTCTTTTATTAGCGCCGTTGCTCGGGGCGTTGCTGCTCGGCGTTGCCGATCAGGGCGTTATCTGGCTGAGCCGCGTGTGGCTTGACGTCCCAACGGGGGCCGCGACGGCGCTGATTGGCGCGCCGCTGTTACTGTGGCTGCTGCCGCGCCTGCGCAATAGCGGCCAGCCCGCGATGATCGACAGCAACAGCACGCCGACGGCTGAACGTCGCCTGTGGGGAGCGTGGCTGGTACTCGGCATCATGCTGCTGGGAATGGTCGTGATCGCGGCGCTGATGGTAGGGAAAGATGCCGAAGGCTGGCAGTGGGGCGGTGGCGATGTGCTAGCGCAGTTGCTCTCATGGCGCTGGCCGCGGGTACTGGCGGCGCTAACGGCCGGGGTGATGCTGGCGGTGGCGGGAACGTTAATACAGAAACTGACGGGCAACCCGATGGGAAGCCCGGAAGTGCTGGGGATTAGCTCCGGCGCGTCGTTTGGCGTCATTATTTTGCTGTTCTTCGTTCCCGGCAATGCGTTCGTGTGGTTGCTTCCGGCCGGTAGCGCGGGCGCGGCGTTAACGCTGCTGGTCATGGTGATTATTGCCGGACGCGGTGGTTTCTCCACGCAGCGTATGCTGCTGGCGGGGATCGCACTGAGTATGGCGTTCTCCACCGTGATTGCGCTGCTGTTGGCCAGTGGCGATCCACGCATGGGTACCGTGCTGACCTGGCTGTCGGGCTCAACCTATGCGGTCGAGCCGGCAGACGCAATACGCACGGCGGTGATTGCCGTTCTGCTGCTGTTGATTGTCCCGCTGTGCCAGCGCTGGTTGCGTATTCTGCCGCTTGGCGCCACGACGGCCAGATCGCTTGGCGTAGCTGTCACGCCAGTTCGTCTGCTGGTTTTGCTGTTGGCATCAGTGCTGACCGCAATGGCAACCCTGATGGTTGGGCCGATGAGTTTTGTCGGGTTAATGGCGCCTCACATGGCGCGGATGTTGGGCTTTAACCGCGTGTTGCCGCAAATCGCCAGTTCGGCATTGATTGGCGGCGCGCTGATGGTAATTGCGGACTGGTGCGGCCGAATGATCCTCTTTCCGGCACAGGTTCCGGCGGGGCTGCTCGCGACGTTTATCGGTGCGCCTTACTTTGTTTATCTGCTCCGCAAGCGGGTGAAATAACGGTAACGCAGGCTGAGGCGAGAAGAAAAAACCGCCTCAGCCGTGTGATTAGCGGGAGAGATTGATGGCTTCAGCCAGCATCCAGCATGTGGTGAGTAGCAGAGAGAACGCCATAATGCCGTTGAAGGCTTTCAGTTTCCACGGTTCCTGAAGATGTTTGCCGATGCGATCGCCGAGCGCTGCCCAGACTAAAACGCAGGGCAGATTGAGTGCCATAAAGGCGATGACCGTGGTGAAAAGGCCACCGCTGGCGGTATAAAGCAGCGCGATGTTGCTTGCCATTAGCCAGGTCTTCGGATTCACCGCTTGAAAGAGCGTCCCTTGCAGTGCAGTCATCGGCTGTACTCGCCCTTGTAGTTCCGGTGCCGATGAGCGCACGATTTTCCACGATAGCCACAGCAGATAGACGCACCCCAGCACGGTAAGAGGAAGGCGGATAACGCTCATCCAGCTCAGCAGAAGTTCCAGGGCCATACCCATCAGTGCCGTTTGTACCCCACAGCCAACGGTAATTCCCACCATCATCGGTAACGTACGGCGCAGGCCAAAATTGACGCCTGAGGTTGCCAGCAGCAGATTATTGGGTCCCGGCGTGATGGACATGACGGTGACGTAGCTGAAAAAAGAAGGGTCGAGCATGGTGTTATCCTGGTGATGGGGAAGAGCACTATAGTAGGCAGAAAAAAGAAATGGTTACAGATACACAAAACGATTATTGTAATGGGTACAAATTGCATTAATCGTTAACTGTACTCATCGGCTGGCGGGGGAACTGTGTCCATCATCGACTCACAAGAAAGTACGCTCTATCAACAGCTCGCGGAAACCTTCGCCACGGCGATTCATCAAGGGACGTTAGCGCCGGGAAGCCGCTTGCCTTCTATTCGTCGCGTCGCCGGATCGCATCAGGTGAGTGTCAACACGGTGTTGAATGCCTGGCGTATTCTCGAAGATCGCGGGTTGATCGAAGCGCGGCCGCAGTCGGGCTATTTTGTGCGAGGTCGTCTGCCGTCGCTGACGGAAAGTAAGCCGCATCGTGCGCAGGTGATTGTGCCGGGCAGTGAGAAACTGGATCTGATTGATACCGTGTTTGCTGCCCAGACACACCCGGATTACACCAACATTTCTTTAGCATGCCCACAGCATGCCGATTTCTATCCGACCGAAAAGATCAGCCGTATTACCGCGTCCTTGCTGCGGCGGCAGCCCGACCTGATTGGTCGCTATGCGTTACCGCCGGGCAGTGAGCGACTGCGGCGCGAAGTGGCGCGGCGAGCCATGGATTTGGGCATGACATTGACTCGTGAAGACATCACGATCACCCACGGCTGTATGGAGGCGCTACAGCTGGCATTGCGCACGGTGACGCAGCCGGGCGACTGTGTCGGGCTGGAAACGCCAACCTACTTTTATCTCTTTCCTCTGCTGGCCAGTCTGGGATTGAAAACGGTGGAGATTCCCACCGATCCACAACGTGGCCTCGCGCTGGATGCGCTGGAGCTGTTGCTGTCAGAAGGGCGGCTACAGGCGATTATCGCGATGCCGAATGCCCAGAATCCGCTGGGGTGCAGTATGACGCTGGCGGATAAAAAGCGGCTGGCAAAGCTGGTGAATGATTATCAGGTTCCGCTTATTGAGGATGGGTTATACAGCGAACTGCAGTTTATCTGGCCGCTGTCGCCGACGGTAAAAGCCTTCGATCGCGAAGGCTGGGTGATTTACTGCTCCAGCTTTACGAAAACGCTGGCACCGGATTTTCGCATTGGCTGGATGGCGTCAGGCCGTTTCCGTGCCAAAGTGGCGCGGCTGAAAGCGGTCTCGTCAATGGCGGAATCGGCGCTGCTATCGGAAACGCTGGCACAGTTTCTGGAGTCCGGCGGTTACGATCACCATCTGCGTACGCTGCGCCGTCGCTATGCCGCACAGATGGATGAGGCGCGTGGGTTGATTGCCCGACATTTCCCGCAGGGGACACGCGCGACGCAGCCACAGGGCGGTTTTGTCTTCTGGCTGGAATTACCGGGTGGGGTGGATGGTGTTGAATTGTTCCATCGCCTGCTGCAAGAGCAGATTTGCGTCACGCCCGGCGAGCTTTACACGCTGAGCGGTCGCTGTAAGCACGGGCTTCGGCTCTCGTGCTGCTACCCATTTGATGAACGCTACACGTATGCGCTTAAGCGCGCAGGGGCGCTGGCGTGTGAGATGAGCGGTATCGGGCCGGGTAGCGCAACGTAGTCTTATCCTTATGAACATAGCCTTATGGCGTGCCGTTTCGTCCCCAGGTCAGGTAGCCTGTGCGTTCGCTTAAGCGCTCATAGTAGGCGCGGACGGCGGGATAGTCCGTGTGCTCCAGCGGCGTTTCATACCAGCGGTTTACCGATAGCCCGATGGGAATATCGGCCAGCGTAAACGCTTCTCCTGCAACGTAGTGACCGGTTCGCTCCAGCTGCTGATTTAAAATGCCCATGGTGCGTGACCAAAGATTGCAGGAGGCTGCCAGCAGTTGCGGATCCTGATGGGCGGGAGACTGGCGCACCAGCGACATAAAGGCGTAACGCCATGAAGGATTGAGCTCGTTGGCCTGCCAGTCTATCCATTGATCGATCGAAGCACGGCTGCGTGGATCCTGCGGGTAAAGCCAGGCTCCGTCCTTCGCGTTGGCGAGGTAACGTATAATCGCGTTTGATTCCCACATGACAAAATCGTCATCCTGAATCACCGGTATCATGGCATTAGGGTTGAGCGCCAGAAATGTCGGTGACTGCGGTGACTGATAGCCTTCACCCCAGTCTTCGCGGTGAAAGGGAATCGCCAACTCATCGCACAGCCACAGCACTTTCCGAACGTTGATCGACGACGTGCGTCCTAGAATCTTTAACATAATCTCTCCGCTATTTTCAGGAACATAGAGTTACTCATAACCAATTTGAGACGGCTTGTCATTCTCAAACGAGAACACTCCTGAAAAAAGTAGGGGCGGAGGAGAAGAGGGGAATGCGACGGCGTCAGCGTTAGTGAATGACGCCGTCGAGATACGCTTTTACAGGCGTGAGAAGCAGAGCTGCGCGGCTTCGATGGTGCGTTCGATGTCCTGTGGCGTATGCGCCAGCGACATAAAGCCCGCTTCAAAAGCGGATGGAGCGAGATAAACCCCTTCTTCCAGCATCATGTGGAAGAACAGCTTAAAGCGCTCGACGTCGCACTTCATCACATCCTGATAGCAGGTGACGCTCTCGGCATCCGTGAAGAACAGACCAAACATACCACCCGCCTGATTCACGACTAGCGGAATATTTTCGGCTTTCGCGGCAGCCAGCAGGCCTTCTGCCAGCTGATTGGTCAACGCGGTGAGTTTTTCATGGACACCGGGTTTCGCGACTTCCGTCAAACAGGCAAAGCCTGCCGCCATAGCAATCGGGTTGCCGGACAGTGTTCCCGCCTGATAAACCGGACCGGTCGGTGCCAGCGCCTGCATGACTTCACGCTTGCCGCCGAATGCGCCAACTGGCATGCCGCCGCCGATGATTTTCCCCAGACAGGTCAGATCCGGCACCACGCCGTAGTGCGACTGTGCACCTGCCAGCGCGACACGGAAGCCGGTCATCACTTCATCAATGATGAACAAGGCACCAAATTCGTCGCACAGGGCACGCAGGCCGGGAAGGAAATCTGGCAACGGTGGAACGCAGTTCATGTTACCCGCAACGGGTTCGACAATGATTGCAGCGATCTCGTCAGGGTATTGCTCAAATGCGGCACGAACGGATGACAGATCGTTATAGACGCAGGTCAGCGTGTGCCGGGCGAAATCGGCTGGAACGCCGGGGGAATTAGGTTGGCCCAGCGTCAGCGCGCCGGAGCCGGCTTTCACCAGCAGGCAGTCGGCATGGCCGTGGTAGCAGCCTTCAAATTTGATGATTTTATCGCGGCCCGTGTAACCACGCGCCAGACGGATCGCGCTCATGGTGGCTTCTGTGCCGGAGTTGACCATCCGCACCATATCCATGCTGGGCACCAGCGAGGTCACCAGACGCGCCATCTGCACTTCCATCTCTGTCGGCGCGCCAAAGCTCAGGCCGCGTTCTGCGGCCGCGATCACCGCATCACGAATCGCTGGATGATTATGCCCCAGCACCATTGGACCCCACGAACCCACGTAATCAATGTACGCTTGCTCGTCAGCATCGTAGAGATAAGCGCCATCAGCCCGTTCGATGAACAGCGGGGTACCACCGACGCCGTTAAAAGCACGAACGGGTGAGTTCACTCCGCCGGGAATAAGTTGCTGTGCCGCAGCATACAGGCTTTCAGATTTGTTCATTACGCGGTCCTGACTGGTCTTGATCGTAAAATGTAGGGGTATTCTAATGAACTGACGGCCGTTATGAAATCGCTGTTCAGCAGATGCGGGTCTCTTTGTCTTCTGTTCTGGTCAAATAGGCAGTTTTATCCTTAAGGGGTAACATAGTGGCTCTTATTTCTCTTTTTTGGTTATGACCATTGTGATCAGACTTTCTGCTCCCGTTTCTTCTGCGGCGGAGCGCCGTGCTGCCATCGCACAATTTATGCGGCGCGATAAAACCCCCGCGTTGATTCTTCTGCTGGCGGCGATAGTAGGAACGTTAACCGGGTTAGTCGGCGTGGCATTTGAACGTACGGTGAACTGGGTTATACAACAGCGAATGGCACTCTTGGCGCATTTTCCTGAAAGCGGGGTGAGCTGGCTTGTTGCTGCGGCGGTATCAGCTGTTCTCGTGGTGTGGGGATATTTTCTGGTTCGGCGATTCGCTCCAGAAGCGGGTGGGTCGGGGATTCCTGAGATTGAGGGCGCGTTAGAAGAACTCAGACCGGTACGCTGGTGGCGCGTATTGCCCGTTAAGTTTTTTGGCGGTATTGGCACGCTCGGGTCGGGAATGGTGCTGGGGCGAGAAGGGCCGACGGTACAGCTGGGGGGAAATATCGGTGGTATGGTTGCGGATATGTTGCCCAAAAGGCAGCAGGACGGGCGCCACTCATTGCTTGCTACTGGCGCGGCGGCCGGGCTATCCGCTGCCTTTAATGCGCCGCTGGCCGGAATACTTTTTATCATTGAGGAAATGCGGCCTCAGTTCCGCTATAGCCTCATCTCGATTAAAGCGGTCTTCATCGGCGTCATTATGTCGAGCATCGTATTTCGTCTCTTCAACGGCGAACAGGCTGTGATCGATATAGGGCAATTGCCTTCTGCACCGCTCAAGACGCTGTGGTTATATTTGGTGCTTGGGATTATTTTTGGCGTCGTCGGTGTGGTGTTTAATGCCTTGGTTTTACGTACTCAGGCGCTATTTTTGGCCTTCCACGGTAAGCAGATGTCTCGCTTCCTGCTGGTTGGCGCACTGGCGGGCGGCCTCTGTGGCGTGCTGTCTGTCGTTTTTCATGAAGCAACCGGAGGCGGATTTACGCTTATCCCCCTTGCGGCGGCGGAGCATTACAGCATTGGTATGCTTTTTGGGATCTTTATGATCCGCGTCTTTATGACGCTGCTTTGTTTCGGATCGGGCGCGCCAGGGGGGATTTTTGCACCGATGTTGGCGTTGGGAACGCTGCTCGGGGCTGCGTTTGGTATGGTGGCCAGCCAGTTGTTTCCTGATTATGCCATTGGAGCAAGTACATTTGCTGTGGCGGGGATGGGAGCGCTGTTTGCGGCATCGGTTCGTGCTCCGCTCACCGGCATCGTTCTGGTGTTGGAAATGACTGACAACTACCAGTTGATCTTACCCATGATCGTGACGTGTTTGGGCGCGACACTGTTGGCGCAGTTTCTGGGAGGAAAGCCGTTATATTCTTCTATTCTGGCGAGGACGCTGCAGCGGCAGGCATTGGCTGAGCAGGAGCAGCAGATTATTTCAACAATTTCTGTCAAATCTTGAACGTTTTCGCAGACTGCCGGATAATAAGCATATGAATATGGGTTTATCACCTGATAAGCCCTGAGTTGGGAGTAAAAATATGAGCGACGATATAGCAGCACTGCCTCTGCAATTTACCGATGCAGCGGCAAGCAAGGTGAAAAACCTGATTGCTGATGAAGAAAACCCAGAGCTGAAACTGCGTGTGTACATCACGGGCGGCGGCTGTAGCGGCTTCCAGTATGGTTTTACCTTTGATGATCAAATCAACGACGGCGATATGACCATTGAGAAGCAAGGGGTGTCGCTGGTGGTTGACCCGATGAGCCTGCAATATCTGGTTGGCGGTGCGGTGGATTATACCGAAGGGCTGGAAGGTTCTCGCTTTGTCGTGACGAATCCGAATGCGAAATCCACCTGCGGCTGTGGTTCCTCTTTCAGCGTCTGATCCTGCATTGCGGTTATTGACCGACTGAAAAATAAAAACCGTGTCTTGTTGCCGAGACACGGTTTTTTTATAGCAGACATTTTTTATAGCAGACAGTAAGTCAATTATAGGGAGTGTTAAAAAACACGTCCCCTATTTTTACTGTGATTACCATTCGACTGTAATCAGACGCGTTTCCGTACCTTGTGCGGTTTTTGTCGCAGAAGTCGAAAATTTTGCCTGATCGACCTGAATACGTGACTCAGTAATTTTAGGTTGTGGTACAGAGGCTAGGTTACATTTCATTTGATATTGACCGGATTGAGGCGTTACGCCGCACGCCGGTAGTATCGTCAGTTGAGCATTAATTTGCCCACCCTGACTCCCTGCATATGCCGTGCTACAGGCCGCCATCAGTAAGCCCGCGTAAAGCAACGCATTTTTCATAGTTAAAGCTACCTGGTGTTAAAGGAACCGATGTCGGTTCAAAGTTTTCTCATTTCGTGTTGCTTTGGCTTTATCGCCGGGTGGTAATCAACACCATGAATGATGCTTATAATTCCACCGTTGCGCTCAGATTATCGGCAAATATTGGCGAAATAAAAGCCTGCTAGTGTTACAACTTGTATACTAATGAAGTTATTGTTATCAGAGCGATTTCACCGTGTTAATTAACAATCACTTCGCTGACGAAAACGTGGGTCTTAACTCTGCCAATTGAGAACAAATTTGCCGGGCTGCCAATAGCAAACGAGGGCCACTACGGCTAAACCAGTCTTCATTGACAGTAATGACCGGCACCGCTAATTGCGGTTGCCAAAACGCCTGCACGCTGGAAGTTCTATCTGGCGCTCCACCGACAATAATGGCCTGTGGCTGCCGCCTTAACACCTGTTCACGGCTAACTTGCGGCCAGGGCACCGGACTGTCGCTAAAGATATTTTCTGCGCCGCACAGTGAAACGATTTGGCTTTGCAGCGTCGCTTGCGAAGAGGTAAACAGCGGCTGAGTTCCGAATTGAATGAATACCCGCAGCGGAGCAGCGTGTGCCGCGTTTTTCCTCTCGCTGGCGCGCTGTAGCCTGCTTATTTCCTGCTGAAAATCTGTCGCAGCCCGTTCGGCTTGCTCTGGATGGCGGCTATAGGTCGCCAACTGCCGCAATGATGCGGGAATATCGTCTAACGTTTTCGCATCCAGATAAACGATGGGTATCGAGAAATTGGCGAGTTGTTCCAGCGGGCGCTGCGGGTTACCCTCGCGCCACGCCAGAATCAGATCGGGCTTGAGGGCGAGGATCCGCTCCAGGTTGATTCCCTGCCAGGAAGCCACTTGTTCCAGCTTTTTCGCTTCTGGCGGATAATCTGACCAGGCGCTAACCGCAATCAGCTGTTCGCCCATGCCAGCCGCATAGGCCATTTCCGTCGCGTGTGGCGCGAGGCTAATGACACGCTGCGGAATGGCATAAGCGGCGGTGCAGAGCAGTAGCCCGGTCAGCCAGCAGAAGAACCTGACTGTCACGATTAGCGTGCGGCCAGCTTAGCCAGAATCGCTTCCACCATCCGCGTTGACTGCTGTGCCGCAACGCTCAGGAATTCATCGAAACTCAAGTGTGATTCTTTATCGGCCACATCAGAAATGGCGCGCACAACCACAAACGGCACTGCGAACTGGTGGCAGACATGGGCGATTGCTGTCGCTTCCATTTCTACCGCAATCGCCTTTGGGAAGGTCGTGCGAATACGGGCTAATGGTTCTGCGCCGTTAATGAAGGCATCACCGCTGACAACCAGACCGCGCACGGCGTTCAGCTGTAAATCGGCAATGGTTTCCTGTGCCAGCGCGATGAGCTTGTCATCGGCGGGGAAAGCGGCAGGGCAGCCCGCCATCTGGCCGGGCTCATAGCCAAAGGCTGTGACGTCAGCATCGTGGTAGCGTACTTCATCGGAAACGACGATATCGCCCACGTTCAAGGTTGGCGCCAATCCGCCAGCGGAACCGGTGTTAATGACGACATCTGGCTTGCTGTGCTCCAGCAGCAGCGTGGTGCCGAGCGCGGCGGAAACTTTGCCGATACCGGATTTCAGCAGGGCGACATCTACGCCATTGATTTGTCCGGTGTAGATTTCGCAACCCGCACGCTGGAAGGTCTGATGGTTTTCAATCCGATCGCGCAGCAGCGTTACTTCTTGTTCCATCGCGCCGATAATACCGACTTTCATAAGGTTCCCCGCAAATTCTGTTATAAATGGAAGGCGTATACCTAATGCTGGTCACTGAAGTCCCATTTTAGGGGAAACACAGGGAGAGGTTCCCGCAGGGATGCCTCCCCCTGTGGTCGCACCGTGTATCTCGATCGTTAAATGACCAGCATTAGGTGTATATCGCGGACGTTAGTCTATCATGGCTAGCGGGAGGAGATGGAGTGTCCATCATTGTGCTGTAGCGGGATGATAGGGAGAACCGTATGTCTGATATCGATTTCGCCAAAAAAATGAGCTTTCAGCGACATTTCAGCCGACCTAAAACGGCTGATAATGGCTATGCGATTGTGCGCCAGTTTGAGAGCGATCGTGGTCGTATTATTAACTCCGCCGCCATCCGCCGCTTACAGCAAAAAACGCAGGTCTTTCCGCTGGAACGTAACGCAGCTGTCCGTTCCCGTCTGACCCATTCGATGGAAGTTCAGCAGGTGGGGCGCTATATCGCCAAAGATATTTTGCACCGCCTGCAAGCCGATGGACGGCTGGCGTCGCTGGGTCTGGAAGACAGACAAACGCCGTTTGAAAGCATGGTCGAAATGGCGTGTTTGATGCATGACATCGGCAATCCGCCGTTTGGGCATTTTGGCGAATCTGCGATTAACCAATGGTTCAGAAAATTGCTGGATAGCCATTATCTGGACAATGCATCCCCGGAACGTGTCGATGATTGTAAAGTTCCTACACTGCGGATGCAGCAGGATGGGCTGGACGAATTGCGTGGGCAAATCCGACAGGATCTGAGTCACTTTGAAGGCAACGCACAGGCGATCAGGCTGGTACACACGTTGCTGAAGCTCAATCTGACCTACGGGCAAGTTGCCTGTATTTTGAAATATACCCGTCCCGCATATTGGCACGGCGAACTGCCGGCGGATTACCACTATTTGATGAAGAAGCCGGGCTACTATCTGGCAGAAGAAGCGTTTGTCGCCAGACTGCGTGAAGAGCTGGATATGGGCGAATTTCATCGTCATCCGCTGAGCTACATCATGGAAGCAGCGGATGATGTTTCCTACTGTATTGCGGATCTGGAAGATGCCGTTGAGAAAGAGATTCTCACGATTGAAGAACTGTACGGCCTGTTGCGTGAAAATTGGGGAGAAGGAACGGAGAAAGACATTTTCGCCAAGACGATTGAACATGCCTACAAAGAGCGTGAACGTTTAAAATGGCGTAGTCACGACGATCAGTTCTTCATGAATCTTCGCGTTAATACCGTGCAGCAGATGGTGCCGCATGCCGCGAAGCGTTTTATCGATAACCTGCCAGCGATCTATGCCGGATCGTTTAATCAGGCGTTGCTTGAGGACGACAGCCCGCAGAATCACCTGCTAGGCATTTTCAAACACGTCGCCTTAAAGCACGTTTTTAACCATCATGAGGTTGAACAGCTGGAGCTACAGGGAGATCGCGTGATTCGCGGCCTGCTGGATATTTACAGCCCGCTGCTTGAGATGCCCTATCAGGATTTCAGCCAGCTTGTCCTCGATGATACGCACAGGCGCTATCCGATTGAAACGCGGCTTTATCACAAGCTGTCCAGCAAGCACTGTCTGGCCTATTGCGAAGCGGTTGCCGCGTTGGAAGCCTTACCCGAAAACGAGCGAATCGTCCGTGAGTATTACTATCGGGCGCGTCTGATTCAGGATTACATCAGCGGTATGACGGATTTGTACGCTTACGACGAATACCGCAAGCTGATGGCGGCAGATTAGCGATGAACAGACGGCAATGGAAATCGCGAGTTTTGTAAAGCCGTTCAATATTTCCTTACGCTTCACGATCTTCCCCTCGGGAACATTGTTGGTCCATATTTATCTCATACAGCACGACCACTGAGTGTACCCGGTGTCGGGTACACGGGCCGTAAGACTCGCGTGTTGATTACTATGAGACATACTCCTATGAAAAGAAAATCACTGGTTCTGAGTGCGCTGGCGTTAAGTCTGGCGATGGCGATGGGCTCCACCACGGCGAATGCGGCTGAGTCAGCGGCGTCTGCCGCGTCATCGGGTCAACTCCCTAGCCTGGCCCCTATGCTGGAAACGGTCATGCCTTCCGTGGTGAGCATCTACGTGGAAGGGCATACCACCAATGCGGGCAATGCGGGAAAAGAAGGTATCCCCCCGCAGCTTCAGCCATTTTTTGGTGAAAACTCGCCTTTCTGCCAGGACGGATCGCCGTTCCAGTCATCGCCGATGTGTCAGGGAGAAGGGGACGATGATGGCAGCGGCCAACAGCAACCAAAACAGGAAAACTTCCAGGCGCTGGGTGCGGGTGTCGTGATTAATGCGGAGAAAGGCTATGTGGTGACCAACAGCCATGTGGTGGATAACGCTGATAAGATTCAGGTTCGACTCAGCGATGGCCGCAAGTATGACGGCAAAGTGTTAGGCAAAGACCCGCGTTCAGATATCGCACTGGTGCAGTTGAAAGACTTCAAAAATCTGACGGCTATCAAGGTTGCAGATTCCGACCAGTTGCGGGTCGGTGACTATACGGTGGCGATTGGTAACCCGTATGGCCTGGGCGAAACGGCGACATCAGGCATTGTGTCTGCGCTGGGGCGTAGCGGGTTGAATATTGAAAACTACGAGAACTTTATTCAGACCGATGCGGCGATCAACCGAGGGAATTCCGGTGGGGCGCTGGTGAACCTGAATGGAGAGCTGGTTGGCCTGAATACCGCGATTCTTGCCCCAGATGGCGGCAATATCGGGATTGGTTTTGCTATCCCCAGCAATATGGTGAAAAGCGTCGTGGCACAAATTGTCGAATTTGGCGAAGTGAAGCGCGGCGAGCTGGGTATTACCGGGACGGAGCTGAACTCCGAACTGGCGCAGGCGATGAAGGTCGATGCACAGCGCGGTGCGTTTGTGAGTCAGGTTCGGCCGAAGTCGGCAGCCGATGAGGCGGGCATCAAGGCGGGCGATGTGATCGTCACGCTGAATGGTAAGGCGGTCAGCAGCTTCTCTGCACTGCGTGCGCAGGTTGGCTCGCTGCCGGTGGGCAGCAAAGTGGCACTTGGGCTGCTGCGTGAGGGTAAACCGCTGACGGTTGAGGTGACGCTGCAACAGAGCAATCAGGCTCAGGTAGCTTCCGGTAATCTCTACTCTGGCATTGAAGGTGCCGAGCTGAGCAATACGCAGGTGGACGGCGCAAAAGGCGTCAAGGTGGATAACGTTAAACCCGGTTCCGCGGCGGCTAAAATTGGCCTGAAGAAGGACGACATTATTCTGGGGGTTAACCAACAGCCGGTACAGAATATTGGCGAACTGCGTAAAATTCTGGACAGTAAACCCGCCGTTCTGGCCTTGAACGTTCGTCGCGGTGAAAGCACGATTTATCTACTGGCTCAGTAATCGAATTGTTCAGAGTTTAAGTTAATAATTACCTTTTAAGACAAGTTGTTACGTTGCTTATCTGGCCGGGTACTCAGGTGATCGGCCACTTCTCGCCTCTCTATGAAAGTGCTTTTGTGAGTTCTTCCACAGATTTAACCTAATTCCCGTTTCTTTGTTAATTTGCACAATGTGTGGCGCACCGTGTGGCGGTATGCTGGTGCAATTGTCAATGTTCCTCTCAGAGGTAAAAATGGCGTCGTATCATCTCAATGCCAAGATGGCACAGGATATTGTCGCGCGAACCATGCAGATCATTGATAGCAATATCAACGTGATGGATGCTCGCGGTAAGATTATCGGCAGTGGCGATCAGGAACGATTGGGGGAGTTGCACGAAGGAGCGCTGCTGGCGCTCTCGCAGGGACGGGTCGTCGATATTGATGACGCTGTGGCGCGCCACCTGCACGGCGTGCGTCCGGGCATCAATTTACCTTTGCGCATCGACGGTGAAATCGTTGGCGTCATCGGCCTGACGGGGAACCCCAGCCAGCTACGGCAATACGGCGAACTGGTCTGCATGACGGCGGAAATGATGCTGGAACAGGCGAGGCTGCTGCATATGCTGGCGCAGGATAGCCGCCTGCGTGAAGAGCTGGTACTGAACCTGATTCGCACCGACGACCTTTCTCCCGCCCTCATGGAGTGGGCGCAGCGCTTAGGTATCGATCTGAATAAGCCACGCGTCGCGGCGGTGATCGAGGTGGACAGCGGGCAGCTTGGGGTGGATTCCGCCATGGCGGAACTACAGCAGTTGCAGACGCTGCTGACCACGCCGGAACGTGACAACCTGATCGCTATCGTTTCGCTGACGGAAATGGTGGTGCTAAAACCGGCGTTGAACAGCCACGGGCGCTGGGATGCAGAAGAACACCGGCGTCGAGTGGACACGCTGATGTCGCGCATGGCGGAAAGCAGCCGGCTGCGGGTGCGGCTGGCGCTGGGGAACTATTTTGCCGGCCCCGGCAGTATTGCGCGTTCTTACCGCACGGCGCGCACGACCATGAGCGTGGGCAAACAGCGTATGCCCGCTCAGCGCTGTTATTACTATCAGGATCTGATGCTGCCCGTACTGCTGGATAGCCTGCGCGGCGGCTGGCAGGCAAACGAGCTGGTGCGGCCACTCTCAAAGCTTAAAGCAATGGACGGCAATGGTCTGCTGCGTCGGACTCTGGGGGCTTGGTTCCGTAATAACGTTCAGCCCGGTGCGACGGCGAAAGCGCTGTTTATTCACCGTAATACGCTAGAGTATCGTCTCAACCGCATCTCCGAGCTGACGGGGTTAGATCTGGGGAATTTCGACGATCGTTTGCTGCTGTACGTGGCTTTGCAACTTGATGAAGAAGAATAGAGCAGAAAGGTGCCTGCCTGCTTAAGGCTATACTTCTGAGTCTATCCTCTTCCCGTATTACCTGATGCCGCACGGCATCAGGGTTACCTCATATCCCGTCGTAAAAATATTTCCGCTGCAATAAAATTGCTTAGATTGAAAACTATTACATAACCATTAACAATATAACGCGATAGCATAAATTATCGCGAAACAATATTTTTGCCCCCTCCCTATATCCACTATTGTCACTTCCATGTTGTCAGCCTGATATATCCGTCCTATTTCAAGCTGCATGTGTGCGGTGCAAAACGATCGCGTTTTGCCCTGCAAGCCGAATTATTTAAGTTATTAATCAGTCACATCCGTCATGATTTTATCTGATACTTTCGAGCATTAGGGAGTGATAAGAATGTCAATACGTCGTCTGGGGTTATCTGTTGCTACGGCAGCACTGTTGTTTTCCGGTGTGGCCTCGGCGGCTACCGAATTATTAAACGTGTCTTACGATCCGACGCGTGAACTGTATCAGCAATACAATGCGGCGTTTATTAAGCATTGGAAAGCGACCACCGGTGAAGATATCACCATCAAAAACTCGCACGGTGGCTCTGGAAAGCAGGCGCGTTCGGTGATTGACGGCTTGCAGGCTGATGTGGTGACGCTAGCGCTGGCCGGTGATATTGATGCATTAAACCTGAATCAACAGCTGATCGATCCTAAGTGGCAGGCGCGTTTGCCTGACAACAGCACGCCTTATACCTCCACCATCGTTTTTCTGGTGCGTAAAGGTAATCCAAAGCAAATTAAAGACTGGAACGACCTGGTGAAGCCGGGCGTTGAAGTGATCACGCCAAACCCGAAAACCTCTGGTGGCGCGCGTTGGAACTTCCTGGCCGCGTGGGCGTATGCCAAAGCGCAACCGGGCGGCAATGATGAAACTGCGCTGAAATTTGTGACTGAGCTATATCGTCATGCACCAGTACTGGACACCGGTGCGCGTGGGGCAACCATTAGCTTTGTACAACGTCAGTTAGGCGATGTGCTGCTGGCATGGGAAAACGAAGCGTACCTGTCTCTGCAAGAGCAGGGTGGCGATCAGCTTGA
This sequence comes from Pectobacterium carotovorum, assembly GCF_033898505.1. Classification (NCBI taxonomy): domain Bacteria; kingdom Pseudomonadati; phylum Pseudomonadota; class Gammaproteobacteria; order Enterobacterales; family Pectobacteriaceae; genus Pectobacterium; species Pectobacterium carotovorum. Next base: position 51,467 of record NZ_JAXAFK010000009.1, read on the forward strand.
GATCGTCACACCATCTCTGTCGATTCTGGCGGAACCGCCGGTTGCCGTTGTCGACAAAGTCGTTGAGCGCAAGGGAACGCAGAAACAGGCTGAAGCTTATCTGCAATATCTCTACAGCGATGAAGCGCAGCGCATCATCGGTAAAAATTTCTACCGTCCACGCAACGCCAAGATTGCCGAAGAGTTTAAAGATCAGTTTGCCCCAGTGAATCTGGTGACGATCGATAAGGATTTCGGCGGCTGGAAAGCGGCACAGGACAAATTCTTTAACGATGGCGGCGTGTTCGACGCAATCTTTAAAGAGATCAATAAGTAAGTTTTAACGTCTGACGGATTAAGGCCGCTATCACCTAGCGGCTTTTTTCAGGTTCAAAGGCTGGCGACAGCGTAATACTGGTCACTTAAGCTCATGTATCTCGATGCTTAAACGATCGGCATTAGTGGATAGCAGCCTTAAACCTTCCGTCAGGTAGCGCGTGTCGGCAAGCAGTTGTTGGCTGGGTAGTGAGTATGAAAATTAAAGGCACGGTATGTCACAGCGTTCTTCCTCAGTGATTCCCGGTTTCGGGCTAACGTTAGGGTTTAGCCTGAGCTATTTAGGATTAATTGTCCTCATTCCGTTGGCGGGGATGTTTTTATATGCCAGCCAACTAACGTTCGGCCAGTTTTGGGATCTGATAACCAGCCGTCAGGTGCTTTTCTCCCTGCGGCTTTCGTTTGGTACGGCGCTGGCGGCGGCGTTTATTAACGGTATTCTCGGGACGTTGCTGGCCTGGGTGCTCGTGCGCTATACCTTTCCCGGCCGTAAAGTGATCGATGCCATGATCGATATGCCCTTCGCGCTGCCAACCGCAGTCGCGGGGATAGCCCTGACGGCGTTGTATGCGCCGAATGGCCTGATTGGCTCGCTGTTTCCGTTCAAAATTGCCTACACCGGCATTGGCATCACGCTGGCGCTTATTTTCGTCACGCTGCCTTTTGTGGTCAGAACGCTGCAACCGGTACTGGCCGATATTCCCAAAGAAGTCGAAGAGGCCGCCGCCTGCCTGGGCGCACGTCCGCTTCAGGTTTTCCGCCATGTCTTGCTTCCTGCGCTGTTACCGGCGTGGCTGACGGGCTTTGCGCTAGCCTTTGCCCGCGGCGTTGGCGAATACGGCTCCGTGGTATTCATCGCGGGGAACATTCCGTTTAAAACCGAAATCCTGCCGCTGCTGATCGTCTCCAAGCTCGATCAGTATGACTACAAAGGAGCAACCGGGATCGGCGTGTTCATGCTGCTGGTTTCTTTCATTATGCTGCTGCTGATTAACGTGTTGCAGCGCCGCATTCAACCGAAACTGTAAGGGCTGGTCGTCATGGAACAGGTTATTTCCACTCAGGCCAACGCGGCTAAAAGAAAAAAACAGCCCGCCGCCTATTACATTCTGGTTTCACTCGCGTGGGTCGTCTTTTTCCTGATTCTGGTGCTGCCGCTGATGATGGTAGTCACTCAGGGGCTGGATAAAGGCGTCGGCGCATTTTGGGATGCGATTACCGAACCGGATGCGATTTCCGCACTTAAGCTGACGCTGCTTGCGACCGTCATTTCCGTGCCGTTAAACGTGGTGTTCGGGCTAGCGACGGCGTGGTGCGTGACGAAATTCGAGTTTCGCGGCAAGAGCTTTCTGCTAGCGCTGATCGATTTGCCGTTTTCCGTTTCCCCCGTGGTCGCGGGGCTGGTGTATGTGCTGCTGTTTGGGGCGCAAAGCAAGATTTATCCCTTCCTGCTTGAACACGATCTGCAAATTGTTTACGCCGTGCCGGGCATCGTGCTGGCGACAATTTTCGTCACGCTGCCTTATGTTGCCCGTGAGTTGATTCCGCTGATGGAAGAACAGGGTTCGCAGGAAGAAGAAGCCGCACGTCTGCTAGGGGCGAACGGCTGGCAAATGTTCTGGCATATCACGCTGCCGAATGTGAAGTGGGCGCTGATCTACGGCGTGGTGCTGTGTACCGCACGCGCGATGGGGGAGTTTGGCGCCGTTTCCGTCATTTCCGGCCATATTCGCGGCCTGACGAACACGCTGCCGCTGCATATCGAAATTCTTTATAACGAGTACAACATCGTTGCGGCCTTCAGCGTGGCGATTCTGCTGCTGATCATGTCGCTGGTGGTGCTGTTACTGCGCCAGTGGAGTGAAGGTCGTTTGACGAAGCAAATACAGAAACAACAGGAGTTGGCCAAAAATGAGCATTGAGATTCGCAATATTAATAAACAATTTGGCCAGTTTCGGGCGCTGAACGAGATTAATTTGTCGATCCACAGCGGTGAGCTAGTGGCCTTGCTGGGGCCATCGGGCTGCGGTAAGACAACGCTGCTGCGCATTATCGCCGGGCTGGAACAGCCGGATAGCGGCAGTATTATTTTCCACGGTCAGGATGTGTCCGTCCACGACGTGCGCAAGCGCAACGTGGGGTTTGTATTCCAGCACTACGCGCTGTTCCGCCATATGACGGTGTTCGATAACGTCGCGTTTGGGCTGCGAATGAAGCCGAAAAATATCCGGCCGTCGAAGAGTGATATCGAAAAGAAAGTGCATGAGCTACTGAATCTGGTGCAACTGGACTGGTTGGGGGATCGCTATCCTGAGCAGCTTTCCGGCGGTCAGCGGCAGCGTATTGCGCTGGCGCGTGCGCTGATTGTTGAACCTAGCATTCTGCTGCTGGATGAACCTTTTGGCGCACTGGATGCCAAGGTGCGTAAGGAACTGCGCCGCTGGCTGTCTCAGCTGCATGAAGATATCGATCTGACATCGGTATTTGTTACGCACGATCAGGAAGAAGCGATGGAAGTGGCCGACCGCATCGTGCTGATGAACAAAGGGGTGATTGAACAAATTGGCACGCCAGCGGAAGTGTATAACAACCCGGCCAGCGAATTTGTTTACCATTTCCTTGGCGACAGCAACCGGTTGAAAGTGGCGCAGACGGAAGAGACGATTCTGTTCCGTCCTCATGAAGTGTCGTTATCCGTTCAGGCGCAGGAAGGTTATCAGGCGGTGACGGTACGCGATATTCGCCCACTCGGTGCGTTAACGCGCCTGTCGTTGAAGCTGGGTGAACAGTCGGAACTGATTGAAGCGGAAGTCGCAAAAGACGATGCAAGCCTGCAAGGACTACAGAAAGGCGATGTGATTCAGTTCAAACCCAAGCGCTATAGTCACGATTGGGAAATCTGATCGGTCGATGATTGAAACAAAAAACCCGCGAAATTCGCGGGTTTTTGCTTTTATCGGAAAGGCTCGCCGTATGGCAAGGATTAGCGATAAGCGGGATTAGAGGCAACAGAGTAGCGGCCGCTGCCCACCAGCATGATGATAATGCCAGCGAAGAAATAGAGTGCTTCTACTTCCAGTGCCCAGGCGCCAACGTTAGTTAGGGTGAAGAATTTACCCGTGCCAACCATCAGCGTAGCCACAACCAGCGTCAGCGCGGCAATCAGGCCGGAAATGCGGGTAAATACGCCCAGAATAATCAGAATCGGAGCAACGACTTCGCCCACGTAGACACCGTAAGCGATAAAACCTGGCAGGCCTGCGCCTTGCAGCATCTGTACGATCCAGCCTACACCGTGCTCAATTTTTGCTACGCCGTGAAACAGCAGCAGAATACCCACGGTTAAACGCAGTAAAAGTTTACCTGCATCAGGATGATCGGTTAAACGCGTGAACCACTGATTCAACTGAGAAATCATAATAGACAACCTCATAAGTGAGCAAAAAGAGCTTATTGATAATGCGGCAGTGTCGTCGATTTAGGGGCTGAATAGAAAACCAATAAATTTGATATTTTCTGTCAAAAAATTACGTGAACATGATAAATGCAGAATAAGCATAGCACCGCGATTGCGGCGGGCTAACGGTAGATGAGCGTTTTAACCCCCATCATGTCGTTGATGTGTGAGAGGAGGAAATGGCAGCGCAGAACATCACGCTGCCGTATCGGCTACCTTGTGCTTCAATAGTCAATCGAGTAAGTCAGAGCGAACGTGCGGCCTTGCGCTGGCAGGCTGGAGAGCTTGCCATAGGTGGCTTCGGCCTGTTGGCTGTAGACGGTTTTATAGTCACGATTGGCCAGATTGTAGATGCCAAAGCCGACTTGGCCGCCCAGCAACGGAGCGTGAGCGATGAGGTCGAACACGGTATAGCCCTGAATTTTTGCTGCTGGTGTGGAGCGGATGCTCGAGCTGACGGCAGCGGATTTGGCGTCATTATAAGCGCGGTCAGTTCCGCCGACGGTCAGGGATTGCAGACGTACTCCGTATCCATTGGCGAATGTCCAGTCGCTGTATAACGTGGCTTTCAGCGGTGAGACACGGAACGCATTCAGTTCGCGCCATTCGCCAGCGGCGTCTTTATATTCGCCCCGGGTATAGGCAAGCGTGCCGCCAACGTTCCAGCTTTCGGACAGCGGGTATTGCAGGTTGCCTTCCATGCCCCAAATACGTTCGTCGGTGTCGGCTACTGACACGCTATAGTCACGGTTGAACTGCACCACCTTATCGGACGTGTTGTAGAACGCGGTAACGCCAGCATTCAGGCCACGGTTATCCCTCATGCGCCAACCAAGTTCATAGTTGTTGACCTTGATGGAATCGATACTGTCGCCGTTAATGGTGAAGGTCGCCGGTACGTCGCGCAACATGCGCTGTGTGTCGGGCAGGCTGAAGCCTTGGGAAAAGTTGGTGAATAACTGATGGGTATCGGTCAACTGGAACACCAGCCCCAGGTTATACAACGTTTCCCCATGCTTCACTTGACCACCTTCGAGCTGCCTGGCCTGATAGCCGGCTACCCTATCCGCAGTGATGGCCTCGCTGTAGGGCGTTGAGGTGGAAACCTTGTTGCGGATGGTCTCGTGGCGCAGACCTGCCTGTAGGTTAAGACGTTGAGTCAGCGCATAGTCCGATTGCAGGAATAGACCAGTTTTGTCCACCTTAACATCTGGGCCCATGGCGTAACGGTTTTCGGCTTGATAGCGCAAGCCGTTACTGGCGATGAAGGTGTTGAGGCCGTAGGATTGCCCACTCTGGCTGTCTTTTTCCTGTTCGTAGTCAAGACCATAGGTTAACTGTAGATCTCGTCCTGCCAGGCTCATGTTTTTTTGCAATGCGGTACGCACTCCCCAGACATCAATATCCGTATTGGATTGCATTGCCACATAGGTGCTGCCGCCAGGCAGCGCTGAGTGCGTTACTGCGGAGACAGAAGGGAACCAGCGTGATTGCTCTTTGCGGTAATAGGCTTCGGCCGTCAACTGCTGGCCGCCCAGTATGTCCCGATTCTGGTATTGGGTATTGAAGCCGTAATGCCGGGTACGGGGCTGGTCGTCAAGCTGTAACCCTTTGATGCCCTTGAGGCTGGGCTGAAAAGTCGCCGGAGTAAACAGCGCGGCCAGTCCGGGGCCATAATCAGGGCCGTAGTCGCTGTCTTGCTCATCATTGTAATACCTGAACGCGCCACTCAACTGCTGGTTATCATCCAGATTCCATGTCAGTCGGCTATTGAAATCGAGACTGGTCGTGTCCTGGCGATCGGTTTGGGCGATTTCCGGCCCGATCCGATTCCCGTGGGCATCGCGTATGTCCCCTTGCGCGGTATAGTTCAGCCCGGCAAAGCCGCTGATGTCATCGTTATGGAAAGAAGCGGTTTGCGTACCGCTGTAGGCCATACCTGATTTAGACGGCCTATCTGCGCTTTTCAAGCCAAATTGGCTGCTGAAAGCATAAGGTTCATCATCGGCATTACGGGTGATGATATTGATAATACCGCCCGTAGCGCCTGCGCCGTAGAGGCTTGTGGCGCCAGATACGACTTCGACACGTTCGATCATTGTCGGTGAGATGCTGTTGAGCTGCCGCGAACCGTCACGCGAACCGGTCAGCGGTACGCCGTCGATCATGACCTGTACCGTGCGCCCGCGCATGGTCATACCGTAGTTACTGGTGGTCCCGGAAGCGGTAGCCAGGCCAGGTACTAACTGACCGAGAATATCGGCAGTAGACCTGCCTGCTGAGGATTGTCTGGCGATATCTTCGCGTTCGATGCTGTAAACCGTTCCGGCGATGTCGGCAATGTTTTTCACCGAGCGGGCCGCCGTTACCGTCATGATATCGGTGTCCTGCGTCTGGCTGCGAGTTTGCTGCACGGGGGGCTCGGTCTGTGCATACACCTGAGCGCTGATGGCCAGACTCAAGAAAGTTACCCGCGCGGGGGGCGCAAGATATCGCATAATGTCTCCTGAATAACTGAATGATAAGGGTTAAATGGTTTTGGTCAGATGTTGTCTGATGAGCGGTCGGCACAGCAGAACGCTAAGTAGCGACAGCACGCCGAGCAGCAGATAATAAGCGCCATAGCCGAGCCCTGCGGCGAGAAAGCCGGAAAGCGAACCGCCAAGGAAAAACACCAGAAGTTCAAAGCACACCAGCACAGTGAAGTCGGTGCCTGCCTGTCGACGGGAGCACAGGCGCATGAACAGCGCATAAAGACTGGTCATCGCCATGTAGCGGATCGCCAGCATGACGATGACCAGCGTGCCGAGCCAAAATCCTGAAGTCATGTCTGAGCCGCTGTAGATCAGCGCGGCGAGCAACAGATAGACGCCACTGCGCAACCAGCCAGCACGAACCAGCAGCATGTCGGACGAGTAACGCTTGAGCGCCCACGCGGTGATGATGGCACTCAGCAACCCGACTCCCGCCCCAGCCACTGACATCAAAAGGCCGATTTCCACCAGTGTCCATTGCTGATCGACCAGCAGCGGATTAAGCATTGCCATGGCGGGGGCTTCAACCAGTCGGTAAAGCAGAATGAGCAGTAAAGCCCAACGTATTTCATGACGCTTGAACGTATTAGCGAAACTCGGGCGTTCGGATGCCGGAGATACTTGAGGACGTTCATTAATCCAGGTGACGGCGATCATGGTCAGCGTCGTCAATACCGCCAGAGACAGCAAGGCGCTGCGCCAGCCGTACAACTGATACAGCAACAGGATGCCTGCTCCGCCGATCATGCTGCCCAGCGCCACGCCGATGCTTTGCGCCATGCTGCCAAGGCGATGCTCGGATTCTGCCAGTGATTCCACCGTATAGCCGTCGATGGCGATATCCTGTGTGGCAGCCCAGGTCGAGATCCATAACCCAATCAGTACGAAGGGAAGCAAGCCATAATCCAATCCTGTGAACGCCAGAACCACTACACCGCCTGCCAGTGCGAGTTGCGTCAGCCATAACCAGGTGCGACGACGCCCCAGCACAGGCAGATAGTAACGGTCAATTAACGGTGCCCAGATAAATTTGCAGGCCCAAGGCAGATAAAGCAGTGAAAGCATGCCTATCCAGCGCAGATCCACCCCCTGGCTACGCAGAATGCTCGGCAGAGCGACGTTGTAGAAATACAACGGCAGGGCATGCGCTAAATAGAGAATCACGATCGCCGTCAGTCCTAATCGGCCGATCGGTGCGAACTCACTCGCTCGTTTCATCATTCACCCATGCCCATCATGCGTTCAGCAATCCAGTGATAGCCACTGGACTTCTCAAGAGTGACGAAGTACGGCACGCCCCAGGTTCGGTGCAGTGCGGGGACATCCAGACGAGCCTGTTCGGATGCGTCACGGGCAATGCGCACCAGACCACGGCAGTAGCGCTGAAACGCGGGTTTGTGCTGGCGATACCAGAATGCCTGAATGGATCGGTAATCGGGGGCGAACTCGGTGTGCGCGAGTGTGCTGGCGATGAAGAAAAAGGGTTGTTTCGATTCGAGAAGATGCTCGATGCACGCCAGCCATTCGCGTATTTCCTCAGCGCTGACGTTTTCCTGAAACACCGCGTCGACCAGCGCGGTTTGCGTGACACGTAAAACCATGTGTTGTTACCCTTGAAATGAAAAACGTCACAGACCTTAGACAGTCGATTGCCGTCATGTTACAAATGAGAATACTTCTAATTCAAATCGTTCGCTTAGGCTAAAAAAAGAAAAAGTTAGGCGCGACGATATTTATTCAGGTACGTTTCATGCGTGTATTCACCTGCGACCAATTAAGTCAGGCAGCCAGTGAACAGGGAGGAAAACTGCATTTCGGCCAGGAGTTGCCGAGCGACCAGCCGGTGTTGGCTGGCTGGCAGCGGATTCAGTCCTTGGGTAATGGTCTGGTGCTGTATCTGAGCCAGAGTGAAGACCTGATCGATGCTTTTAGTCAGAATTTGCTGTCACCGGGTATTACTGCCGCGTTTCTGCTTCAGGGACAAGCGGATGTGAGTCTGGCAGGTCAGCGTCTGCGTTTCGACGCCCATTCCGCCCGCCAGCGCGCAATGCTGGTTAATCTGACGGATAGCGATCAGTTTCAGCGTCATTGGCAGGCAGGCCGACGGGAAACCAAGATCTGCCTGAGTTTCAGTCCAATTTGGTTCGAACGGTTCGCCAACGATAGTGGTCTGTGCAGCAGCAGCTTGCTGCAATTCAGGCGTGCGCACTGGCAAAGCCTGTCCTGGCAACCCGCTCCGGATGTCCTGCAACGTGCTTGCCGACTGGCTTTCGACGATCGGTCTCCGGTTTCGCTTATCCAGCGTTTGCAATGCGAGAGTTTCGCGCTGGATCTGGCGACGGACATTTTACGAAGTATTGATGCATCGCCCCAGCAAAAGCGTTTTGGTGCTCATCTTGAATGCTGCCTGGTACGCTTGAAGGACTGGTTGGATAGCGGCGAAGCCGATCGCCTGAGTATCGGCCAGATGGCTAAGGCATTGGGGACTAATCCGGTTGATTTGCAGAATGGTTTTCGCACCCGTAACGGGATCACTATTGCTGCCTACCTGCGTAAGCATCGGCTGGAACGCGCCTATCAGGCGCTCCACCGACATGCCGTGTCTGTCGATGAAGCTGCCGCGCTGGCGTGCTATGAACATGTCAGTAGTTTCAGCGCCGCGTTTAAGAAGCAGTATGGATTCCCGCCTTCACAGGTCAGATAGGGTAGGGGGCAACCATCATCAGGTTGGGCAGCCCTCTATCTTCAATTTTTTTTCATTTTCATTTCGGTAATAAATAAAAGCAGGTGAGGCGTGCAGACTGACGTTACGTGGGTCTTGCATTTTCGCGTTAACGCAGACGAGATAGTCTCGTTTGCAAAACAGATGCAACAGATAATATTTGATGGATTTACTTCAGATAGGAATCACTTTGCGGAAGTGGTGGGTCGTGCAGGATTCGAACCTGCGACCAATTGATTAAAAGTCAACTGCTCTACCGACTGAGCTAACGACCCGCAGAAGTGGTGGGTGATGACGGGATCGAACCGCCGACCCCCTCCTTGTAAGGGAGGTGCTCTCCCAGCTGAGCTAATCACCCACTTCTGTACTACATTTACTTCGATGTTTACTTCAACTTCCAAATAAGAAGACCAGCTGGTATGAGATTGGTGGGTGATGACGGGATCGAACCGCCGACCCCCTCCTTGTAAGGGAGGTGCTCTCCCAGCTGAGCTAATCACCCAATCTCAAATCTTCTTACTCTACACAGCGAGACACTTTTACTTTCGTAAAGAGTGGTGGGTGATGACGGGATCGAACCGCCGACCCCCTCCTTGTAAGGGAGGTGCTCTCCCAGCTGAGCTAATCACCCCCGCTGTGTGGAGTCGCATTATAGGGATCCTTGAATGTGAGTCAACGCTTTTTAAAACTAAAATGATTGTTCGTTGCAAAATTAGTCAAGGCGTCGTATTTATCGCCGCCGGTGCTGCATCCTTGCGCAATTTAGCCTGTTATCTTGTTATTTCCTCCAGAATAAAAGCACGGGCGGCATGTTACGGCGTTGAGGAATCGAAGCAGAGTGATAGAATGTTGCCCACTTTTGTTCTTGAGCTTATGTCGGTCTGTGCCGACAGCCGTTGCGTAATAAGGCTGTAATCCCAAATGAAAATCAAAACTCGTTTTGCCCCTAGTCCTACTGGCTATCTTCACGTCGGCGGCGCTCGTACCGCACTTTACTCCTGGCTGTTTGCCCGTCATCAGGATGGTGAGTTTGTGCTGCGTATTGAAGATACCGATCTGGAGCGTTCAACCCAAGACGCGATTGATGCCATTATGGATGGTATGAACTGGCTGAGCCTGAACTGGGATGAAGGCCCGTACTACCAGACTAAACGTTTTGACCGTTACAACGCCGTTATTGATCAGATGCTGGAAAACGGTACGGCATATAAATGCTACTGCTCTAAAGAGCGTTTGGAAGCGCTGCGTGAACAGCAGATGGAAAACGGTGAAAAGCCGCGTTATGACGGCCATTGCCGTGGTTCTCATGAGCATCATGCTGATGATGAGCCACACGTCGTGCGTTTCCTTAACCCGCAGGAAGGCTCGGTCATCTTCAATGACCGCATTCGCGGGCCGATCGAATTCAGCAATCAGGAACTCGACGACCTGATTATTCGCCGCACTGATGGTTCACCGACCTACAATTTCTGTGTCGTTATCGATGACTGGGATATGGAAATCACGCACGTTATTCGTGGTGAAGACCATATCAACAACACGCCGCGCCAGATCAACATTCTGAAAGCGCTGGGCGCGCCGGTGCCGGAATATGCGCATGTGTCGATGATTCTGGGCGACGACGGTAAGAAATTGTCCAAGCGTCACGGTGCTGTGGGTGTAATGCAATACCGCGATGACGGCTATCTGCCGGAAGCGCTGCTGAACTATCTGGTGCGTTTAGGCTGGTCATCTGGCGATCAGGAAATCTTCTCTATTGATGAGATGAAGTCTCTGTTCTCGCTGGATGCCGTTAGCAAATCTGCGAGCGCTTTCAATACTGAGAAGCTGCAATGGCTGAACCATCACTATATTAACCATTTACCAGCAGAATACGTGGCAACGCATTTGTCATGGCATATTGAGCAGGCTGGAATTGATACCCGTACCGGGCCGCAGTTGAGTGAACTGGTTGGCCTGTTGGGCGAACGTTGCAAAACGCTGAAAGAAATGGCGGACTCTTGCCGTTATTTCTATGAAGATTTTGCTGAGTTTGACGCCGATGCTGCGAAGAAACATCTGCGTCCAGTTGCACGTCAACCGCTTGAGCTGGTACGTGAGAAACTGGCAGCGATTACAAGCTGGACTGCGGAGAATATCCACCACGCTATTCAGGGTACGGCGGACGAACTGGGTCAGGGCATGGGTAAAGTCGGTATGCCGCTGCGCGTTGCGGTCACGGGTGCAGGTCAGTCTCCGGGCGTTGACGTGACTGTGCATGCGATTGGTCAACAGCGTTCGCTGGCGCGTATTGATAAAGCGCTGGCGTTTATTGCCGAGCGTGAAGCGCAGCAGTAATCGCTATCGTGTAAGTAGCGTTATACAAAACGAGCCCCGGCCTGACAGCCGGGGTTTTTTTATTGTTTTATCGAGAACTGTTTTATCTGAGAACTGTGTTGCCTGATAACTATTGACCGGCGATCGCGACCGCTTTGCCGATGGCATCTGGGATCACGTCGCCGTGCCCTTTGCCGGGGAACAGAATAAAGTCAGTTTTTGTGCCTTGTTCGTTGAACTGTGCGACCAGCGTTTTTGCTCTTTCCACCATTTTTCTTTGGCTGAGTCGTTCTGCCCGTTTTTCATCGACGGGTTTACCCGCCTGCGTTTTGACAGGTTCATCCTCATTTGCCCCTGCTGTGACAGTAATTGACAATGGTGATGTGGAAAGGAGCGGCGTTCTGGTGGGAACTACAACGCCATTTCCCCACCAGATAGACGGGCTGGCGGCAACATAACGCTGGAAAGATTCGGTGTGGTTAAAAAGCGTATAGAGCGTAAATAGGCCGCCGAAAGAGTGCCCGGCCAACGTTTGTTTTTGCTTATTGACGGCATAGTTGGCTTCAATCCAGGGTTTTACCGTGGATTGCAGAAATTGGTAAAACGCCTCGGCTTCGCCGCCTGCGGCAAAATCTGGGTCGGTCATCGTTGTTGGCGGCGTGTAGTCGCGCGTGCGGGCGGGAACATCGTAAGGTTTATCGATCGGATAACCGACCGCGACAATCAGCGGTGCCGCGCCGTTTTTCGCGTTATAGCTGTTTACGGCAACAGGAAACTGGGCATTGCCATCCAGCATATACAGGACCGGATAGCCACCTTCTGGTGCGGGGTGGCGGGGAAGTGCGATGAAAAGTCGATAATCATGTTGCGCGTCGCTTTTCATCTCGACTTGCCTGATCTCAAATTGAGCTTTTGCTTGTTCGGTAATATCAGGAATGGTTGGCTGTGCCCGAACGGGCAAAATACCAGACGCAGAGACCATCAGAGAAAATACAATCATAGGAAAATAGCGCATGTGATGGGGCTTATAGTAGAAGGCAGAAGCGTAACGTAGAGTGATGATAATAAATCGCGTTATCGTTAGCAGCTTTTTATTGTGTTTGTGATGGGACAATATCGAAATTGTCGTCTGTTTTTTCTCACCTTTGGCGTCTTTTTCAGCGGTTAATCGGATTACCGGATTTAGCCGTTGACACTGTTAATCGGGTTTCATATTATGCGACCCGTTCGCACAGTACTTGCCTTCGCGGTGATGCTGTAAGATACGGGGCTATAGCTCAGCTGGGAGAGCGCTTGCATGGCATGCAAGAGGTCAGCGGTTCGATCCCGCTTAGCTCCACCAAACACTCCCTCTGTTTGGTTGATTATCACGAACATTCCACACAATGTGGGGCTATAGCTCAGCTGGGAGAGCGCTTGCATGGCATGCAAGAGGTCAGCGGTTCGATCCCGCTTAGCTCCACCAAATCATCGCATTACTTCTAACTCCATTCTTGTTTTTCAGTTTCTTTGTATTCAATCAACGTTTTTTCGTTTGCTTAATACTTTTATCAGCGATTCTTTGTAAACGACAGTTGGCTGCCTTCGTTTTTGAAGACAACCAAAGCGTCATCGTTTAAGCCTCTTCCGGGAGCCGTGGCGTCCAGTCGATTGGCGATAGCCCTTGCTGTTCCAGAAGCAGGTTAGCCTGCGAAAAATGTTTGCAGCCCAGGAAACCGCGGTGTGCAGATAGGGGGGAAGGGTGCGGCGATTTCAGAATATGGTGGCGGCGTTGGTCAATAATGTTGCCTTTTTTCTGTGCATGCGAGCCCCACAGCAGAAAGACCAGACCTTCCCGCTGCTCATTGAGTGCCGCAATGACGCGATCGGTAAACGTTTCCCAGCCCAGATTGGCATGTGAATGTGCCTGTCCGGCTTCAACGGTTAATACCGTATTGAGCAGTAAAACGCCTTGCTCTGCCCAGCTTTGTAGAAAACCGTGTCGTGGAATTTCAAATCCAGGGATGTCGTTCGCCAATTCTTTATAGATATTGGCCAGAGAAGGTGGAGCCGGTACGCCTGGGCGGACAGAAAATGACAGTCCGTGCGCCTGATTTGGGCCGTGATAGGGATCTTGCCCCAGAATGACGACTTTGACCTGATGCAGTTCAGTAAAGCGGAACGCGTTGAAAACATCCTTCTGCGGAGGATAGATGGTTTTACCCGCTGCACGTTCTTTCCCAACGAATTCAAGGGTGTTAATGAAGTAAGGCTGCTGCTTTTCTTGGGCCAGCACGTCATGCCAGGTGAGAGAGGTCGCCATCATGCACTCTTTTTTTACAGGTTGAATGGTGTTGCGGGTAGCTTACCGATCTATCGTGCCGAGGTAAAACCGTAACCGCCGTTCTCTGGACGAAAAGGGCTTCTTTTGAAAAAAAATTGAAAATTTACAAAAATATTTGCAACTTGGCGTTCTGGTAAAATTGATATAAAACAATAAATTGCCTTCGCGCGGTGGAGTTGTGTGGTTTTAAAATTGATTTAAGTCAAGGATGCCCAGCTATCAGGCTGGTATATAAGAAGGCAGATACAAACGGTTTTATACGATCGTTACGAAATTCGTCAATTTTTACCGATAACGATGTTAACTAAATCAGTTTTAACTAAGACAATAACACGCCGTTTTACGGAGGCAATTATGGTTACTGGTATTCAAATCACCAAGGCTAACGACAGCGCGCTGATCAATTCTTTCTGGTTGCTGGACGAAGAAAAATCACAGGCGCGTTGCGTGTGTGCTAAATCAGGTTATAGCGAAGATCAAATCGTTCCAGTGAGCGATCTGGGTCAGATCGAGTATCGTGAAATTCCGCTGGAAATCAAACCTGAAGTGCGTGTGGAAGGCGGTCAGCATTTGAACGTGAACGTTCTGCGCCGTGAGACGCTGGAAGATGCTGTTAAGCATCCAGAGAAATATCCACAGCTGACCATCCGCGTATCTGGCTATGCTGTGCGTTTCAACTCACTGACGCCGGAGCAGCAGCGCGACGTTATCGCCCGTACTTTTACAGAAAGTCTGTAAGCTGTTGTCCAAGCCTTAAACAAAAAGGGAGCCGAGGCTCCCTTTTTTTATGTCTCTATTTTATAGAAATTTTATTCGGCAGACGGTTCGTCGGTCTTCTGTGTAGGTTGACGGCGCTTACCGATATTTTTGCTATCGCGATGGCGAATCTTCACTTTAACCTTTTCTTTTTCCTTCTCTTTTTTCTCTTTCCGTTGAGCCAGCACTTTTTTCGACGGTTTCCCGGTGGTTTTAGCGCTTGGTGCTTTGGTCGTTGGGCGAAGCTCATCAATGACGCGCGGTTTTAGCGGTTCATTCAGGTAGCGGCTGATTTTTCCCAGCAGCAGATGATCGTGCGCTTCGACGAAAGAGATAGCACAGCCTTTACGGCCCGCGCGGCCAGTACGGCCGATACGGTGAAGATAGGTGTCCGATGTGCGCGGTAAATCGAAGTTAAAGACGTGGCTGACATCGTTAATGTCGATGCCGCGTGCCGCAACGTCAGTAGCAACCAGTACGTTTACGCGCCCGTCGCTCAGGCGTTTGATCGCTTCATTACGTTTGGCCTGCACCATTTCGCCTTCGAGATAGCAGGCGGTAATGCCTGCTTCACGCAGCCAAGCAACCAGCTCATGCACGCGCTCACGCTTGCGGACAAAGATGATAGAACGCGTCACGTCCGGCTGCTTTAGCTGATGGCAGAGCAGGGCAGTTTTGTGTTTGACGTCGTCAGCGCGGTAATACCACTGCAGAATTTTTTTACGTTCGCGACGTGATGGATCGGATTCGATTTCAACCGGCTCGTTGAGCAGACGCTCGGCGAAATCTTTGATCGCGTCCCCTTCCAGCGTCGCAGAAAACAGCAGCGTTTGCTTACGCCAGCGGGTTTCCCCGGCGATGTGTTCAATATCCTGAGCGAAGCCCATATCCAGCATTCTGTCCGCTTCATCCAGAATCAGCGTTTCTACTGCGCGGCAATCGAAGTTTTCTTCTTTGATGTATTGCAGCAGACGGCCGGTCGTTGCGACGACGACATCCTGATTTTCACTGAAGACTTCAGCATGGTTCATGTAGGCTACGCCGCCGGTGATCGTGGCGACATCCAGATGCGTATGTGCCGCAAATGCGCGCGCCTGATCGGCCACCTGCATGGCGAGTTCACGGGTTGGCGTGAGGATCAGAATACGAGGCGGACCTGATTTTTTACGAGGGAAATCGATAAGATGCTGCAAAACCGGCAGCAAATAGGCGGCGGTTTTACCGGTTCCTGTTGGCGCGGAACCCAGTACGTCACGGCCTTCCATCGCTGGTGGGATTGCCGCAGCCTGAATCGCGGTCGGGCGTTCGTAGCCCATGTCGCGCAGGGCGTCTAACAGGCTTTCATCAAGATCGAGCTCGGAAAAATTGGTTACAGTCATGGTCTACCTCTGTTTGGGGCGCCGATTATAGACGCATTGGCCGGGTTCTTCACCTGTTTAAGCAGACAACGGCGCTTTTCCTGTACTGACGTTTCACCTATGCTACTGCGGTTTGCGTTTGGAATCTTATTTTCATGAGTCATCAGGCTGATAATAAACTGACATTGCGTCGGGATGGATTTACCTTCAAGCAATTCTTTGTGGCGCACGATCGCTGTGCCATGAAGGTGGGAACCGACGGCATTTTGCTGGGCGCCTGGGTGCCGGTGTCCTCAGCTACACGGATTTTGGATATCGGCAGTGGTTCCGGCCTTCTCGCGCTGATGGCGGCGCAACGTTCTGAACCGCATGTTCGGATTGATGCCGTCGAACTGGATAGCGCAGCGAGCCAGCAGGCGAAGGAGAACACTGCCGCCTCGCCATGGGCCGGCAGAATCGCGGTCTATGCTGAGGATATTATCAGTTTTGCTGAGGCGCGAAGCGCCAGCTATTCGTTGATTATCAGTAATCCACCTTATTTCCCTCCGGGGATCGCGTGCGGCTCGACTGAGCGTGAGCAGGCGCGTTACACCACCTTGTTAACCCATGACGCACTGTTGCGCTGTGCGCATCAACTGCTGATGCCCGAAGGGCTTTTTTGCGTGGTGCTGCCCGTTCAGATTGCGGAGAAATTTATTCCACTGGCACAGCAGCATAACTGGTACGTTCACCAGCAGCTTCGCGTATCGGAACAGGAAGATAAACCCGCTCACCGCGTTTTGCTGGCGCTGTCTCGGCAGGAAAGAGAATGTGTGAATGCTTCGCTGGCAATTCGTGATGGCGAAAGACGTTACTCGACGGCTTTCCAACAGCTGACAAAAGATTTTTATCTCTTTATGTAGATGGCAGACGCCTTGTTGCTGCGTCTGCCTTGGCTGAGCAAATTATTTTTATAAACTACTTATTTTTATAAACTACGGCACCAGAATGGTGGGCGTTGGCATGTCGAATTGTTCTGGGTAGTCCAGGGTATAGTGCAGCCCGCGGCTTTCTTTTCTTTCCAGTGCGCAGCGGACGATGAGTTCGGCGACCTGCACCAGATTACGCAGCTCCAGCAGATTGTTGGAAATACGGAAGTGGGCGTAGTACTCATTGATTTCCTGCTGAAGCAGATGGATGCGGCGCTGTGCTCGCTCCAACCGCTTCGTCGTCCGCACGATCCCAACGTAATCCCACATAAACAGGCGCAGTTCGTGCCAGTTATGCTGGATCACTACCTGTTCATCGGAGTTGTCGACCTGGCTTTCATCCCAATCCGGTAATTTTTTCACCGCTTTGATTTGCGGTAAGCGCTGCAAGATATCCTCCGCGGCTGACCAGCCGTAAACCAGACACTCCAGTAATGAGTTGGATGCCATGCGGTTTGCACCGTGCAATCCGGTGTAGCTGACTTCGCCAATGGCATACAGGCCGTCAAGATCGGTTCGGCCGTGCTGATCGACCAGTACGCCACCGCAGGTGTAGTGTGCCGCAGGGACGATGGGGATCGGTTCACGCGTCAGATCGATGCCGAGAGATTGCAGCTTTTCATCGATGGTAGGGAAGTGCTGTTTGATGAATGCTTCGGGTTTGTGGCTGATATCCAGATACATGCAGTCTGCGCCAAGCCGTTTCATCTCATGGTCAATTGCGCGGGCGACCACATCACGCGGAGCCAGTTCGCCTCTGGCATCGAAATCGGGCATAAAACGTGTGCCGTCAGGACGTTTAAGGTACGCACCTTCACCGCGCAGCGCTTCCGTCAGCAGGAAATTTCGCGCCTGCGGGTGGAACAGACAGGTCGGGTGAAACTGATTGAATTCCAGATTCGCCACGCGGCAACCTGCGCGCCAGGCCATGGCGATGCCATCGCCAGAGGAAATATCAGGATTCGTGGTGTATTGATAAACTTTGGACGCCCCGCCAGTCGCCAGAACTACCGTTTTTGCCCGACAGGATTCGACGCGTTCCTGCTCACGATTCCAGATATAAGCACCGATAATACGGCGCGTACCGGGCAAACCCAGCTTATTTGAGGTAATCAAATCGACGGCGTTGCAGCGTTCCATAATCCGAATATTCGGATGGGATAGCGCTTTCTGCACCAGGGTGTTTTCCACTTCTTTTCCGGTTGCATCTGCCGCATGCAGAATTCGACGATGGCTATGTCCACCTTCGCGCGTGAGGTGATAGCGTTCTTCACCGCTGGTGCTGGTTTCGGTATCGAATAGCACGCCTTGTTCGATAAGCCATTGCACGCAGTGTTTGGCATTGCTGGCGATAAACTCAACGGCTTCCCGTTCACACAGGCCATCGCCAGCGATCAGGGTATCTTCGATATGGGAGTCAATCGTGTCGGTTTCATCGAAAACGGCTGCGATGCCGCCTTGAGCATAAAACGTCGCGCCTTCGTTGAGTGGGCCTTTGCTTAATACCGTCACGTTAGCCTGAGAAGCCAGACGCAGCGCCAGTGAAAGCCCGGCAGCACCGCTGCCAATGATTAAAACATCACAGACGTATTCAGTGGTCGTTTGCATGGTCGTGTCGTGGATGCAAAAAGAAGAGGAAATCCGATGTTAGCACCCAATGGTTGTTGCTGTATTGGTTTTTAGCCCCCTCTCTACGCTATAAATAAGCGAATAGCGGAACAGGGGGAATCGTGCGAATACCCCAGATTTATCGTATCATCCTCGGAAGAAGAGCGTAGAGCCTCAGATGACGACCATTTTTGATGAAGACAATGTTTGATATAGACAATGTGTGATGAAGAGAATGCGTCATGATACGCATCGCAAAGACGAGTAACGGCGCTAAGTAAAAGAAAAACGATGACGTGGAACTTTATTGGATGTCTTGATTCTAATGAGGAGCTTGCTCTAAACATGACTTATATAGCTGGCAGTACTATTTTACGCGTGGAGAACGGTTTGAGTAGAGATTACCTCGGATGAGCGAGCAACTGGCAGATCAGGTTCTGGTCGAGCGAGTCCAAAAAGGCGATCAAAAATCGTTTAACTTGTTGGTCGTTCGTTATCAGCATAAGGTAGCGAGTCTGGTATCGCGGTATGTTCCTCAGGGAGACGTGCCGGACGTGGTACAGGAATCGTTTATTAAAGCCTATCGCGCGTTAGAGTCATTCCGCGGCGATAGTGCGTTTTATACATGGCTGTATCGTATCGCAGTGAATACGGCCAAGAATTATCTGGTAGCTCAGGGGCGACGCCCGCCTTCCAGCGACATTGATGCCAATGACGCGGAAAACTATGAAAATGCGGGTGCACTGAAAGAAATATCGAACCCTGAGAATTTAATGTTGTCAGAGGAATTACGAAGCATCGTTTTCCGCACTATCGAGTCTTTGCCGGAAGATTTACGTTTAGCGATTACGCTGCGCGAATTGGACGGTTTAAGCTACGAAGAGATTGCCGTGATTATGGATTGTCCCGTCGGCACTGTTCGTTCTCGTATTTTCCGGGCGCGGGAAGCGATTGATAATAAAGTACAACCGCTTATTCAGCGCTAGCGAGCGTTTTCAGCTATCCGCATGACTAATGATGGATTTGACAAGGTAAGGGTGTCGGTATGCAGAAAGAGAAACTTTCCGCTTTAATGGATGGCGAAGCAGTAGATTCCGAACTGCTAAATGCATTGTCACGGGATGATGCGTTGCAGCAAAGTTGGCAAAGTTATCATCTAATTCGTGATGCGTTGCGTGGTGATGTCAGTGAAAACGTGATTCACCTGGACATCGCTTCTCGCGTTGCCGCCGCAATCGAAAAAGAACCTGTTCGTCTGGTTCCACAAGCGCAGCCTGAATCCCAGCCACAACCTGTCGAGTGGACGAAGATGCCGTTCTGGCACAAAATCCGCCCGTGGGGCAGTCAGCTGACGCAAGTCGGTGTCGCCGCCTGCGTATCTTTAGCGGTGATTGTCGGCGTACAAAATTATCAGCAGGGCAATGCATCCGAACATGTTGTGGAATCCGGCGTGTTCAGTACCTTACCTGCTATGGGCACCGCCTCTCCTGTGAGCCTGGGCGTGCCGTCAGAAAATGTTGCCCCTCACAGCGGACAGCAGAAGTCCGATATGCAGCGCAACCGCCTTAACGCCATTTTGCAGGACTACGAATTACAGCGTCGGCTGCATGCCGAACACGCTCTGCCGCAGGACGATCAGCAAGCGGCTATTCAGGTTCCCGGTACTCAATCATTAGGAACGCAGCCTCGGTAATGAAGCGTGTTTGGTCCGCCGCCTGTTTTCTGATTGGCAGTCTGTTTTATTCTACTTTCGCCCCGGCTCAGAATGTTGAGCCGGGCGCGTTGCTACAACAGATGAACAGCGCAGTTCGTTCTCTGAATTACGAAATTTCCTTTATCAACATTACCCTGCAAGGATTCGAGTCGGTACGGTATCGTCATGCCGTGGTCAACAACCGTTCCTTAGCGCAGCTGCTGTTTATGGACGGGCCGCGACGCGAGATCGTGCTGCGTGGTAATGAAGTTAGCTACTTCGATCCCGGTTTTGAGCCATTTACGCTTACCAGCGATCATATCGTTGACTCTCTCCCTTCTTTGGTCTTTGCCGATTTCCAGAAACTATCGCCTTATTATGACTTTATTCCTGCCGACGGACGGGTGCGTATTGCCGATCGTCTGGCATCAGGAATTCGGGTCATTTCACGCGATGGCACACGCTACAGCTATATGGTGTGGATTGATGCGGAATCGAAACTTCCATTGCGTATCGATTTACAGGATCGCAACGGTGACAAGCGGTTGGAACAGTTCTTAACGACATCGCTGATTGTTGATGATGATGTGGTTAGCGTGATGCGTCCGCTGGAAGGAATCAAACTTCCTCCTGTGTTACCCACGCCTGCCGCGGAAAAAGGTGATTTTACCTGGGAGCCAGAATGGTTGCCTGCTGGGATGAAAGAACTTTCACACAACAAAAAAGTATTGCCAGGCTCGTCCATTCCGATCGAAACTCGTCTGTATAGCGATGGTTTATTCAGTTTTTCCATTAACATTAGTCCGTCTTCTGATGTGAGTGAAGAACAGTCGCTGCTTACGGGGCGACGCTCCATTCATACTGTCATGAAAGGCAACCGCGAAATTACCGTCGTCGGAGATATTCCACCTTCTACGGCTAAACGGGTCGCTGACAGCATTATTTTGAAGGGGCAACCGTGATCAAAGAGTGGGCGACAGTGGTTTCATGGCAGGATGGCATCGCAGAGTTGCGGTGTGAGCCGAGCGCGGGGTGCGGCAGTTGTAAATCCCGTTCGTCGTGTGGAACTGGCTTATTAAGTCAGCTTGGGCTTTCTGCCGAAAATACGCTGTATGTCCCTTACGATCGACCTTTAGAAGTCGGACAAAAAGTCGAATTGGGGATTTCTGAGGGACGACTGCTGTTTTCTGCCGCTCTGGTTTACTTCGTTCCGCTGGTCGGGTTACTGATCGGTGCGGCGATCTGTCAAACGTTATTCGGCACCGATCTGGCCGCCGTTATTGGCGCACTGCTGGGCGGTGGGCTGGCGTTTATCGGCGTGAAGCGCTGGGCGAAGCGACTGGGTAAGAATAAGCGTTATGAGCCCGTTATCCTGCAAATTGCATTGCCTGGCACTCTCTTACAAAATTGACCTGCTTAACCGAGCGTAAATGGCGCACGGTGCGGAAACGTTGTCCACACGTAGATTGTCCACACGTAGATTGTTCACACGTTTGTGATTTTTCGACACGATGTTTACCACGTAATGACACTTTACTTCCTGCTTTCCTCTTGTTGTTCTGCTATTCCAAATAAAACCGTCATAATCAAGGGGAATGCACCGGACATGACTAGGTTTTCACGCCTCTCGCATGTAGAATGCTGCGATTCAGGTGGAATAACATCGCTGCTGTTTTCACCTATGCGCATGCCCATCGGCAAGAATTTCAGGAATATCAAGGTAGAAAAATTTTTATAATGAAGCATATACGAAATTTCTCCATTATTGCCCATATCGACCACGGTAAATCAACGTTATCTGACCGCATTATCCAGATTTGCGGCGGTTTGACCGAGCGTGAAATGGCTGCGCAGGTTCTGGATTCCATGGATCTGGAACGTGAACGTGGAATAACGATTAAAGCGCAAAGCGTAACGCTGGATTATAAAGCGCAGGACGGCCAAACCTACCAGTTAAACTTCATCGATACACCGGGGCACGTTGACTTCTCTTATGAAGTTTCCCGTTCGCTTGCTGCCTGCGAAGGCGCACTGCTTGTCGTTGACGCCGGGCAGGGTGTGGAAGCTCAAACGCTGGCTAACTGCTATACCGCCCTGGATATGAATCTGGAAGTGGTGCCAGTTCTGAACAAAATCGACCTGCCCGCTGCTGATCCGGATCGTGTCGCTCAGGAAATTGAAGACATTGTCGGCATTGATGCTACCGACGCCGTGCGCTGTTCCGCGAAAACCGGGATTGGCGTGCCGGATGTTCTGGATCGTCTGGTGCGTGATATTCCTCCGCCAGAAGGTAGCCCTGATGAGCCGCTACAGGCGCTCATTATCGACTCTTGGTTTGATAACTACCTTGGCGTTGTGTCGTTGG
This sequence comes from Pectobacterium carotovorum, assembly GCF_033898505.1. Classification (NCBI taxonomy): domain Bacteria; kingdom Pseudomonadati; phylum Pseudomonadota; class Gammaproteobacteria; order Enterobacterales; family Pectobacteriaceae; genus Pectobacterium; species Pectobacterium carotovorum. Next base: position 73,883 of record NZ_JAXAFK010000009.1, read on the forward strand.
TTCGTATCAAAAACGGCACGATGCGTAAAGGTGACAAAATTAAGGTGATGAGTACCGGTCAGGTTTATAACGCTGACCGCCTTGGTATTTTTACACCGAAGCAGATCGACCGTGATGTCTTGAACTGCGGCGAAGTAGGCTGGCTGGTGTGCGCCATCAAAGATATTTTGGGTGCTCCGGTAGGGGATACCCTGACGCTGGCTCGTCAACCCGCTGAAAAAGCGCTGCCGGGCTTCAAGAAAGTCAAACCGCAGGTTTATGCCGGTCTGTTCCCGATTAGCTCTGATGACTATGAGTCATTCCGCGATGCGTTGGGCAAACTAAGCCTCAACGATGCCTCTCTGTTCTATGAACCAGAAAGTTCTACCGCGCTGGGCTTCGGCTTCCGCTGCGGCTTCCTGGGTCTGCTGCACATGGAGATCATTCAGGAACGTCTGGAACGTGAATACGACCTGGATCTGATCACCACGGCACCGACGGTGGTGTATGAAGTTGAGACGACGGCCAAAGAAACCGTTTATGTCGATAGCCCGTCCAAGCTGCCGCCGCTGAATAATATTCAGGAACTGCGCGAACCGATTGCCGAATGTCACATGCTGCTGCCTCAGGAATATCTGGGCAACGTGATTACGCTTTGTATCGAGAAGCGCGGCGTGCAGACGAACATGGTGTACCACGGTAATCAGGTTGCGCTGACCTATGAAATTCCGATGGCTGAAGTGGTGCTTGATTTCTTTGACCGCCTGAAATCAACGTCTCGTGGCTATGCATCGCTGGATTACAGCTTCAAGCGCTTCCAGACATCAGACATGGTGCGTGTTGATGTGTTGATCAACAACGAACGTGTGGATGCATTGGCGCTGATCACGCACCGCGATAATTCACAATATCGTGGCCGTGAACTGGTCGAAAAAATGAAAGATCTGATTCCTCGTCAGCAGTTTGATATCGCGATTCAGGCTGCGATTGGTAACCACATTATTGCGCGCTCTACGGTTAAGCAATTGCGTAAAAACGTACTGGCCAAGTGTTATGGTGGTGACGTCAGCCGTAAGAAGAAACTGTTGCAGAAACAGAAAGACGGTAAGAAACGTATGAAGCAGGTCGGCAACGTCGAGCTGCCGCAAGAAGCGTTTCTGGCAATTCTGCACGTCGGCAAAGACAGTAAATAAATTCTGAGGAGTTGGCATGGCCAATATGTTTGCCGTAATTCTGGCATTGGTGACGCTGGTCACGGGGATTGTCTGGTGTTTAGAGCGCTTTGTCTGGGCACCTGCTCGCCGGAAAAAGTTTGCCGCCATGAGCGGTGCCGATCTGGCTGATGGCGCGGTTTCATCGAAAGTCATTCAACAACCCGGTTGGATTGAAACGATCGCCTCCGTATTCCCGGTAGTGGCTTTGGTATTGGTTGTGCGCTCCTTCATTTATGAGCCGTTTCAAATTCCATCTGGTTCGATGATGCCGACGCTGTTGATCGGTGATTTTATTCTGGTGGAAAAATTTGCCTATGGCATTAAAGAACCCTTCACGCAGAAAACGCTGATCGAAACGGGGCACCCGAAGCGTGGCGACGTGGTTGTGTTTAAATATCCGTCCGATCCTAAAGTGGACTTCATCAAACGTGTGGTGGGCGTACCGGGCGATCGCGTCAGCTATAACCCGATGACCAAGCAGGTGACGATTCGTCCATCCTGTCAGGGACAACAGGCGTGCGATACGGCACTGGCGGTCACATACAGTAACGTACAGCCTAGCGATTTTGTTCAGACCTTTAACCAACCGGGATTGGAATCGCGCAGCGGTTTTTATCAGGTTCCGGCTAATGACAATAGCGTGGATGGCGTCCGCATGGGCACACGCAAAGAGTCACTGGGCAATGTCACGCATAATATTCTCCTGGTGCCGGGCCAGCAGGATCAGCTCGGTGGTTATTACCAGCAATCGCAGCAGCAGCTTGCAACATGGGTTGTTCCCGCAGGGAACTACTTCATGATGGGTGATAACCGCGACAACAGTCTGGATAGTCGCTACTGGGGCTTTGTGCCGGAGAGAAATCTGGTCGGTAAAGCCACCGCTATCTGGATGAGTTTTGAGAAACAGGAAGGTGAATGGCCTACCGGCGTACGCTTGAGTCGCATCGGCGGTATTCATTAACCAAAGTAAGCATTAACCAAAGTAAGCATTCACCAAAATAAGATACAGGCAGCATTCTGATGCTGTCCGTTGTAGAATATTTTTTGAAACGCTCTTTTTAAAAGAACATGCCCTAAATAATGCGAGTTGCAGAGCAAAATGTGTCCGTTTGCACAACGCTAACGGACAGGCAACGCGAAGTATGATGGGCAGAAAGGCAGGCTCCCTCGCGGGAGCCAATGCAAACGAAACAGTTTTGACCGAATTGGTAAGCAGGGCTGTTCCGTATGCTGCTGTTTTTGACGCATCGTTGATCTATTGGTAACACATGAATCCCATCCTGATAAATCGTTTACAAAGAAAGCTGGGCTATACTTTTCAGCAGTACGAGCTTTTGTTACAGGCGTTGACGCATCGTAGCGCCAGCAGCAAGCACAATGAAAGACTCGAATTCCTGGGTGATTCCATCCTGAGTTTTGTGATCGCCAATGCGCTGTATCATCGTTTCCCCAAGGTTGATGAAGGGGATATGAGCCGGATGCGGGCGACGCTGGTACGGGGAAATACGCTGGCGGAAATCGCACGTGAATTTGAACTGGGAGAGTGCCTACGCCTCGGTCCTGGTGAATTAAAGAGCGGTGGTTTCCGTCGGGAATCAATTCTGGCTGATACGGTTGAAGCGCTGATCGGCGGCATTTTCCTCGACAGCGATATTCAGACCATCGAACGTTTGATTCTGAACTGGTATCAAACGCGTCTGGATGAAATCAGTCCCGGCGATAAGCAAAAAGATCCGAAAACGCGGTTGCAGGAGTTTCTGCAAGGGCGTCACTTACCTCTGCCGACCTATCTGGTGGTGCAGGTTCGTGGGGAAGCACACGATCAGGAGTTTACTATCCACTGTCAGGTGAGCGGCTTTAGCGAGTCGGTCATTGGTACAGGATCGAGCCGTCGTAAAGCCGAACAGGCTGCGGCTGAACAAGCGTTGAAAAAACTGGAGCTTGAATGAGCGAAGTACAGACACACTGCGGTTTTATCGCGATTGTTGGTCGACCAAACGTCGGTAAATCGACGTTATTGAATCAATTACTGGGGCAGAAGATCTCCATTACGTCACGTAAGCCCCAGACGACGCGGCACCGCATCATGGGTATTCACACTGAAGGGCCTTATCAGGCTATTTATGTGGATACGCCGGGATTGCACATTGAAGAAAAACGGGCGATTAACCGCCTGATGAACCGCGCTGCCAGCAGTTCAATTGGTGACGTTGAGCTGATCATTTTCGTTGTCGAAGGTACACACTGGAACGACGACGATGAAATGGTATTGAATAAGCTGCGCGATCAAAAACTCCCCGTGCTGCTAGCGATCAATAAAGTCGATAACGTCACGGATAAAACCAAGCTGCTGCCGCATATCCAGTTCCTCAGTCAGCAGATGGACTTCCTTGACGTCGTTCCGATCTCTGCCGAGAAGGGCACGAATGTCGATACGATTGCCAGCATTGTGCGTAAGCACTTACCGCAGGCAACGCATCACTTCCCGGAAGATTACATTACCGATCGTTCACAGCGCTTTATGGCATCGGAAATTATCCGTGAAAAACTGATGCGCTTCCTGGGTGAAGAATTGCCGTATTCCGTAACGGTCGAAATCGAGCGTTTCGTGACTAACGAGCGCGGCGGTTATGACATCAACGGCCTGATTCTGGTTGAGCGTGAAGGCCAGAAGAAGATGGTCATAGGTAACAAGGGTGCCAAAATTAAAACCATTGGTATCGAGTCTCGCCAGGATATGGAAGAGATGTTCGAGGCCAAAGTGCACCTTGAGCTGTGGGTTAAAGTGAAATCCGGCTGGGCAGATGACGAACGTGCCCTGCGCAGCCTGGGTTATAGCGAAGACCTGTAAGGTTCGCGCCGATGGAAGGCTGGCAGCGCGCATTTGTCTTACATGGGCGACCTTATAGTGAAACCAGCTTATTGCTGGATCTGTTTAGCGAAAGCGATGGCCGCGTTCGCGTGCTTGCCAAAGGTGCGCGAGCCCGTCGCTCTAGCCTGAAAGGCTGTTTGCAGCCTTTCACTCCGCTGCTGGTGCGCTGGAGTGGTCGGGGAGAAGTGAAAACGTTACGCAGCGCCGAGCCTGTTTCGCTTGCGCTGCCGCTAACGGGCACGATGCTTTATAGCGGTTTATACGTTAACGAGCTGCTGTCTCGTGTGCTGGAACATGAAACCAACTACTCCGCTCTTTTCTTCGATTATCTCCACTGTTTACAACATCTTGCTGCACAGGATGCATCCCCTGAACCGGCATTAAGACGCTTTGAGTTAGCGTTGCTGGGCTATCTGGGATACGGCGTTGATTTCCTCCATTGTGCCGGTAGCGGTGAACCTGTGGCAGATACCATGACCTATCAATATCGAGAGGAAAGGGGTTTTATTGCCAGCCTGGTGGTCGATAATAAAAGTTTTACCGGGCACGAGTTACGTTCGCTGGCATCGCGTGAATTTCCTGACAGCGGTACACTGAAGGCGGCAAAGCGTTTCACTCGTATCGCGTTAAAGCCGTATCTGGGGGGAAAACCGCTGAAAAGTCGTGAACTGTTCCGCCAGTTTGTTCCTGCTGCTAATTTGTCCAAACCCACGTCTTCTGATAAATAATCCCACCTCCTCTGTACCCTGACGCTGTGACATCGGTGTAAACTGCCACGTAACGTGCATGACTTTACCGAGGATTTATCATGGCTGAATTGCTGCTTGGCGTTAACATCGATCACATTGCAACGCTGCGTAATGCGCGTGGAACGACGTATCCCGATCCTGTTCAGGCGGCTTTTGTCGCTGAGCAGGCGGGAGCGGACGGCATCACGGTGCACTTACGTGAAGATCGTCGCCATATCACGGATCGTGATGTGAGGATCCTAAGAGAAACGCTCCAAACTCGCATGAACCTTGAAATGGCTGTCACGGAAGAAATGCTGAATATTGCCTGTGAGGTAAAGCCGCACTTTTGCTGTCTGGTGCCGGAAAAACGCCAGGAAGTGACAACAGAAGGCGGGCTGGACGTCGCGGGGCAGCAGGAAAAAATCAATAACGCGGTTGCTCGACTCAGCCAGGCTAACATATTGGTTTCACTCTTTATTGATGCGGATAAAGGGCAAATTGATGCCGCCGTTGCCAGCGGTGCACCTTATATCGAAATTCATACCGGCGCGTATGCCGATGCGTCAGATGATGAAGCCCGTCAACATGAGTTTGAGCGCATTCGTGATGCGGCGACTTATGCTGCGGCGAAGGGGCTGAAAGTCAATGCCGGCCATGGTTTGACGTACCATAACGTTCAGCCGATTGCGGCGCTGCCGGAAATGCATGAATTAAATATCGGGCATGCGATTATCGGACGTGCGGTGATGAGCGGACTGAAGGATGCCGTTGCTGAAATGAAGAGTCTGATGCGGGAAGCGCGTCGCTGATGGCGATTCTTGGGCTCGGAACGGACATTGTCGAAATTGCTCGTATTGAAGCGGTGATTGAACGTTCAGGCGAGCGATTAGCTCGCCGCGTTCTGACGGATGCTGAATGGGCGCATTATCAGCAGCATCAGCAACCTGTCCGCTTCCTCGCCAAGCGCTTTGCCGTGAAAGAGGCGGCGGCAAAAGCTTTCGGTACCGGAATTCGTAACGGGCTCGCGTTCAACCAGTTTGAAGTTTTTAATGACGAACTGGGCAAACCCTGTCTGCGATTTTTTGCTAAAGCGGCAGAGCTGGCTGAACAGATGGGCGTCAGACACGTCCATGTGACGCTGGCTGACGAAAGACGCTATGCCTGTGCGACGGTGATTGTCGAAAGCTGATTGTCCTGAATCGGATGCTTAAATCCTGTCGGCATGGTGCATGAGCACATATTTTTCCCACAGTTGCTCATTACCCTCAACATGGTTTGGATCTTTAACGATCGTGTTGTCGATCGGACAGACTTTCTGACACGTCGGTGTGTCATAGTGGCCAACGCACTCCGTACAGCGAGTGGTATCAATTTCATAAATGTCCATGCCCATGGAGATGGCCTGATTAGGACACTCGGGTTCACACATGTCACAGTTGATGCATTTATGGGTGATGAGTAACGCCATGATGTTCTTCTACCTTACAAACAGGGCGCAGATTATACCCGTTGGGGCTCGTTTAAACACGCGTAACCGTCATTGATGGAGAATATACTGCCGAATCGGTTTCGGTTGCTTTTGACGTGCCTTTTTTCCGAGCGGGTGGTGGTGGGTTTTGCGTGTTTTCAGGAGCCCTCAGCATGTCGCTTATTGGCTGCATAAATAGTGAGGTTACAGGGTAAAATTACCATCTGTTCGTTAAATTGGTTTCATCCGTATGCTTTAGACTGTATGAATCAGCCAGTGCGACTGTGTTTCTTGGGTTTTAATTTATTGATTTACAATTTAAATAAATTTAGTTGTGATATTGAACCACTTATTTTTGTAATATCATGGACATTGATTTAATCGGTATTGCCGATGAAGTTTGCATCTGGAGAGTCGATGACGGTGCATGTCCGTATGATATAATTTTATAACTAATAGTGTCAGTTTAATGGCGGAACTCATAGTGCAGCAGGAAGGTCATCTTAATCAGGTTGGGGCAGGATTTTTCCAACAGGGAAGCGAGGAGTCATTAAGCGCTGATTACTGGCATAAATGTCAACGGCGGTATACTTTTCAGCCAATTTATCGAACATCAGGTAAATTAATGGCTATTGAGCTACTGACTTCCGTTTTTTCTCCTACCCTGCCGCAAAAATTCATCTCTCCTGAAAAATACTTCGCAAATATTGATGTTGAAACCCGTCTGTTAATTATTGTAGAACAACTGCAACTTTTATCTGAGTGGAGTTTCCGATTTACTCGCGACGATCTTTTTGCCTCCGTCAATATTGATGGCATGACGCTACTGGCGCTGCAAAATAATCTTGAAGCCAAACGCCTGATCGCGGCAATGCCCTGGATTCGTTTTGAAATGGTCGAAAATCAGGGAGGGTTGCCAAAGGAAATATTAACCAAGCTCCCTGAAGCGCAAACACTGTGGTTGGATGATTTCGGCTGTGGCATGGCGAATTTTTCATCACTGATGCTGGCTCAGTACGATTGCATTAAAGTGGCGCGTGAGCTCTTTATTCTCCTGCAACAGAGTGGCGAAGGGCAGACTGTGTTTCCTGCGCTGATCGCCTTGCTATCGCGTTTTTGCAACTATGTTGTGATTGAGGGGATCGAAACTAAGGAGGAGTGGGCAATTGTTCAGGCATCGCATGCTTACGCCGCCCAAGGGTACTATCTTTCGCGCCCTCAGCCATTTGAGAACTTTGAGGCGCTGAAACTCGAACTTTAGGTGGTAACCTGTTGTTTAGGCTATCACTTTTTGTATTAATGTACTGTTATATGCCCTGCCATTCTTTCCCGCCATATTCATTCATTATATTTCCTAATATGTCATTGTCGTACAAAATATCGCCTCTTCAGCTACTCAGCGTTTTCCTCTGGTTTACAACGTGTAATGCTGCATTTTGTTTTATTTTTGTTGTTTAATTCTTGTTTTATTTGTTATGGCAGTGTTTAATTTCAAGGGAACGATAAAGAGAGGGACTGCTGATTTTGCATCAAATTATGACATATATAATCAAACGCTTGCGTTAATGATTTTATTTTTTTCTTTTAATTATTTGATTTTTAATGGTAAAAAAATATAATGTTTACTGTTAACGATCAAAAATCATTTTGTGATAGATTTTGTTGATTAAAACAATGATACTTATTGGTATAATTGATTTGCTTACAAAAAATTGATGTTCAAAATATATCGCCATGTACCCTTAGGAATATTCTTTTATTCCATTAGAGAAGCTTATAACCCGAACAATTACTACTATTAAATTAAGATACTCTTTTGAATTTGTTGTTTTTATCTGCGCACAGTCATATGCGAGGGCTTTATGCTGACGTTGCTATGTTTCTAAATACTCCTGCTTCATGGAGCGTTTTTTCTTTCATCCTTTCTGCTCTCCGGAAATGCACCAGTCCCGAAAATCGATGGGGTAGGGGTTTGTTACCGGGATTTTTCGTCATCAGCGTTGTGATTTGTACGATCAGGACCACTCGGGCCTGAGGAGAGTGTTATTGTGTATGAAATTATAATAACCCTACTATTACTATTGTTATTGTTTTCTTCTGTAAAAAATAGAAAAATTAAACAAAAGTTTAGAACAGAGCAGAAGAAACAAGATTTTCTCAACATGACTTTCTTTGCGATGGAATATAGTCCTGCTTCAATTATGATCGCAGATGAAAATTGTGAAATTATTTACGTCAATCGTCAGTTTATTACCATGTCAGGCTATATGCCGGATGAGGTTATCGGCAAAAAAACGAATATATTAAACTCGGGTATGACTAACGCCAGCGTCTATGAAGATCTGTGGTCTACCATAAATAAAGGTAATGTTTGGAGTGGTGAGTTCGTTAACCGGCGTAAAGATGGACAGTTGTATTGGGAAAAGGCCAATATCGTTAAAATATATAATAAGGCGAGTAACACAACCCAGTATGTTGGTATTAAGTTAGATATCACAGAACGAAAATCGCAGGAACATCATGATAATTCATACAATCGCGCGCTGGAGTTGTTATCAAGCGGCGCGCCGCTGAAAGATATTCTGGATGCGATCATTTTCAGCGTCGAAGAAAAGAATCCTGGCCGTATCGTTTGCTCTGTTCTGCTGGTCGATAAAGACAAAAAATGTCTGACGCTTGGATCGGCGCCGAGTTTGCCGGGCTTTTATAAAAATGCCATTCACAATGTGAAAATTGCCGATGGTGTGGCTTCTTTTGGTACCGCTGCCTATACCGGAAAGCGTGTAATTGCTGACGATATTTCTGTTCATCCGCATTGGTCGTTATATAAAGGGCTCGCACTATATGCCGGGCTACGTTCCTGCTGGTCTGAACCTATCATCGGTCAAAACAAAGAAATATTAGGTGTTTTAAGCGTTTACCATCGAAAAGTGTATGTCCCGACCGAAGAGGAAATCTTCTCTATTGAGAAATCGGCACAGCTGATTGCGATCGCCATAGAGCGATATCATGCCATTGATATGCTGCGGCGCAGCGAGGAACACTATCGTCAACTGGCGCACTATGACTCATTAACGTCATTGGCTAATGGCCTGACGTTTGCCGAGCAAATGGAACAGGCGATTCTGTTATCCAAACAAACGGGCAGGAAAATCGCGCTGATGTTCCTGGATCTCGATAAATTTAAACAGATAAACGACTCGTTCGGACATGCTGTTGGCGATTTGCTCTTGAAAGAAGCGGCGGCGCGTATGCGCGGTGCGGTTCGCGATTCGGATACGGTATATCGCCGCAGCGGTGACGAATTTATTATTCTGCTTCAGGGTATTAAGGAAATTGACAATACGCTTTATGTTGCAGATAAAATCCATAACGCCTTGAACAAGCCTTTTGAGATCGATGGGAAAACGCTGGATATATCATGCAGTATCGGTATTGCGTTGTATCCGGAACATGGGACTGACTCCCTGACATTGGCAATTAATGCCGATTCTGCCATGTATCAGGCTAAAGCAATGGGACGCAGTCAAACTCAGATTTATCACAATATGAACGATCATTGATAAATGGAATAGAAAAAAGGCGCTCTGTTGAGCGCCTTTTTTATTATCTTTCTCGTAAGGCTTCTGCTTTTGCCCGAATAATCGGCTTTAACAAATAGCTGAGGATCGTTTTCTTTCCCGTTATTATATCAACAGAGGCCACCATGCCTGGAATGATAAGAAGCGGTTTATCGGCTGAGCCTAAATAATTTCTATCAGTCCGTAAACGAATAATATAAAAGCTGTTCCCTTCTTTATCGGTTACTGTGTCCGGGCTGATTTGTTCCAACTGGCCTTTTAAGCCGCCATAGATGGTGTAGTCATAGGCCGTTAATTTTATTACGGCATCCTGACCTGGGTGCAAAAACGCAATATCCTGTGGACGAATTCTGGCTTCTACCAGCAGGTTGTCGTCCAGTGGCACAATCTCCACCAGATCGCTACCCGGTTGAATCACTCCACCGATGGTATTCACCAGAACCTGCTGCACGATACCGCGAACAGGGGAGACGACTAGCGTTCGGTTTACCCGGTCTTCGAGTGCTTTACCCGTGGCTTCGATTTTGTTCAGGTTGGTTTGTGCTTCACTTAGCTGAGATAACGCCTCGCTTTTATAACGGCTACGCGTTTCCTCTATTTTATTCTCGCTCTCTTTAATCGCAGACTCCGCCCGCGGAATCGAGAGCTTGATGGAATCAAGCTGGCCACGGGTTTCGACTTCTGCGCGACGCAGGCGTAAAACTTCTACTTTAGAAATGGCACCTTCCGCGATCAGCGGTTCTGACATTTTAATTTCTTGTTGGAGCAGGCCCAGACTATTGCGGAACTGAATTTCCTTAGCAGAGAAATCTCTCAGTTCCTGGCGGCGCTGGATCAACTGCTCTTCCAGACCGGACACCTCATTGTGGAGCTGCTGGCGGCGGCTGTTATAAAGCTCTTTTTCTCCTGCTGCGATTTTAGGCGCTTGCGTCGTAATTTCTTCTGAAAGCACGAGCTCCCGATCGTTGATTTCTGCGTTCAGGCGCTCAATGCGTGATAGCAGTGCAAGCCGATCGGCCTCGGTTTCACCGACGTTGGAAGCAAAACGCGTATCATCAAGGCGTAGCAAAGGATCGCCTGCATTAACAACCTGACCTTCACGAATGAACACTTCCGTGACAATGCCGCCTTCCAGGTTTTGGACTTTTTGCAATCGGGAAGAGGGGATGGCTTTACCGTCACCCCGGGTGACTTCATCGATATTCGCCAGCCCAGCCCACAGGATGAAAAACAGGAAAAAAGCGCCAATAGCCCATAGCGTGAAGCGAATAGAACGTGGCGAATCCTCGGCCATTGCACGGCTCACTTCAGGCATCGTTTGCAGGCTTTCTTCATCTCCGCCGACAAAATACCGTTTGATTCGCTTGATATATTTACCGAGACGCATTGATCTGCCCCTTCTTCAACGCATCCATCACGATCGCTTTCGGTCCATCCGCGATAATTTTACCTTTATCGACGATCACTAAACGATCGACCAGTGCCAGCATGGAAACCCGATGGGTAACCAGTAAGAGCGTTTTCTCCGCAATTACGGGGGCCAGAGCCTGCTTCAACCGATCTTCACTGGTGTTATCCATCGAACTGGTGGGTTCATCCAGCACCAGAATCGGCGGATCGAGCAACAGCGCTCTGGCTATCGCGACAGCCTGACGCTGCCCGCCAGAGAGTTGTTGGCCGCGTTCGCCAACCTGAAGGTTATAACCATCCGGGTGTAGGCGAGCAAACTCGTTCACTCCTGAAATCTCCGCGGCTCGCAACATCGCTTCGTCTTCGACATAGCGTGCGCCGCTAATCAGGTTATTGCGCAGTGAACCACTAAATAGCTGAATATCTTGGGGAACATAGCCGATGTTGTGGCGTAAATCGCTGACATCCAACTGACGGGCATCGACACCGTCGATCAGAATATTACCGGTATTAGGCTGATAGAGGTTCACGATCAGTTTTTGCAGCGAGCTTTTTCCTGAACCACTGCGGCCAATAACGCCCACTTTCTCGCCGGGAGCGATGGTCAGGCTGATGCCTTGCAGCGAACTGGTTTTTTGCTCTGGGTAATTGAACGTCACATCGCGAAATTCGATACCGCCTCGGATGCTCTCGCGCTTCAACGGGCGTTCGTTATCGCTACGCTCTTGCGGCAACTGCATCATCTGTTCGGTGGTTTGCATCGTCAAACGCGCCTGCTGGTAACGGCTAACCAGGCCAGACAGTTGGCCCAATGGCATAAGCGCTCTGCCGTTCAGCATGTAACAGGCAATTAGCCCACCCATACTGAGCTTGCCGTTAATCAGCATGTAGACGCCGACGACAATCATGGCAACGCCGGCAAATTGCTGGAACCACTGCGTCAGGTTTACCGCCAGTGAAGACAGCGCCTTGGCCCGCATTTCCAGTTTGCTCAGGCTACCAATGGTTTGCTCCCATTGGTGCTGGCGTTCACTTTCCGCGTTATTGACCTTGATTGCATCGAGGCAGCTCAACGTTTCGATCAGCGTAGCCTGCCGTTCGCTGGCAAGGTGCATTGTTTTTTCAATAGTGGCGGACAGCGGCTTTTGCATCGCCCAACTCGCCAGCAGGGCGACAGGGTAGGCCAGAATGGAAACCCAGACCAGCGGGCCGCCGATGATACCGATAACCAACAGCAGAAGCAGCGTAAAAGGAAAATCGATCAGCGTCGTCAGCGTCAGTGAGGAAAGGAAATCTCTGAGCGATTGAAATTCATGAATATTCTGCGCAAAGCTACCAACCCGCGGTGGCCGGGCCTTCATCGACATACCGGTAATGCGTTCAAATAGCGTGGCAGAAATAATCAGATCGGTTTTTTTGCCCGCCATATCAAGGCAAATGCCGCGTAGCGTTTTGAGTATTAAATCGAAAACAAAAGCGCCAGTAACGCCGATAGCCAGCACCCACAATGTCGCCGTGGCCTGATTGGGCACAACCCGATCGTAGACATTCATCACGAACAGCGGCGTAGCCAGCGCGATAATGTTCACCAGCAGCGTGGCGAGGATGGCGTCGAGATAGAGCGAACGTGAAAGCTTAAGCGTATCCTTGAACCAGGATTTGGTTCGGGGGATCAGCGACGGATTTTGCAGATCGAACTGGTGACGAGGCTGGGCGAACATCACCAGACCCAGATAATTCTGTTGCAGCGTGTTGTGCTCAACGGAAATTTCCCCGCCTTCTGTTTCGCTGGGCATCAGGCGTGCGCTGCCGTCAGCATTCCAGCCTAGCAGAATCGCCGCGCGTCCTTCCCGTAACAGCAACATCGCAGGGAGTGACATCTCGGAAATTTTATTCAGAGAACGCTTGAGAACGCGCCCTTGCAGCCCTGCGCGCGCAGCGGCTCTTGGAAGCAGTTTTACAGATAGCCGCTGGTTGGCTAAGGGGAGCCCGGCGGTGAGTGTGGTACGGCTGACCGATTTCCCCTGCAAGGCACAGAGGATCAGTAAACTATCCAATAACGGGTCATCATGACGGCTGCGCGGGTCACTATTATTTTCATGAGCGCTGGTTTCATGAACGCTGGGTTCATGGGCGACAGGTGGCTCCTGAACAGCCGTCGATTCATGAACAACAGTAGGTTCATGGACGATAGACTCCTGGGCAACTGATTGATCAGAACCATGAGCCTCTTGTACTGAATGCAACTTCATTTAACGGAACGTTCCCTTACGCAACGCAATTCCCTCGCATATAAACCATAATTTATCGCCGTCTGACCAATGAAATATATTAATTAAGGCTCGGCAACTCTGCGTGGGTGGTTACGTTTGTCAAACTGGTACCGGCATCAGGCGCTGGGATCGCCAAACGATTTAATAGCTCTCCCATACGTGATGCGATCCGGTATTCGGTATAGAGAGAGGTGAAGCGAACCTCGACCAGACGGCGTTGTGCGGTGAACAGTTCGTTTTCACTGTCCAGCAGGTCCAACAGCGTTCTTTCCCCCAGGCCAAACTGCTTCTGATAGGCAGTGCGTACTTTCATACTGCGGTCGGCATATTCGGCGGCGATCGGCAGTTGTTGGCGCGAATTGTTTAACGCTGACCAGGCTAACTTTAGCTCTTCGCCCAGTAAACGCAGGGCATTGTTTCGCACATCCTGCGCTTCTTTTACCTGATAGGCTTTTGATTCCATGTTGGCCTTGCTGCTACCGCCTTCATACAGGTTGTAGCGCATCCGCAACATTGCCTGCCACTCATTGTTTTGGCCGCGCGTTCCGTCAACGTTGTTATCCATCGTACGAGAGAGTTCAACGTTGAGGCGTGGGTAAAACGTTGACTTTGAAGCCTCATATTGCTGCTGCGTGGCTTCAATATCTGACTCTGCGGATTTCAGCGCTGGGCTGTTAGCCAGCATGATGCGCTGGGCTTCCTCCAGCGAGGCGGGGAGTTTTATCGCAGAAGCATCGGGCATCACCAAATTATCCGGTACTTTACCCACAATGCTCATGTAGTTGATTTTGGCATCGTCCAGATTGGTTTGTTCTGTCAGCACGTTGTTACGAGCTTGCGCAAGACGTGCTTCGGCCTGATCCAAATCGGCCAGTCGGCCAACGCCTTGTTCGCTACGCAGCCTGATTTGATCGTAAATGCGCTCGTGGCTTGCAAGGTTGGCTTCCGCCAGACGAACAAATTCCTGGCGTTGCAGAACATTGAGATAGACTTGAACCGTATCTAACGCCGTCGACTCGCTGGTATTTAATACTTTATAGGCGCGTGAATTGACCGTGGCGCGTTGTCTACCAACCTCGCTTGAGGTGGCGAAACCGTCAAACACTGTCTGGCTTAGATTGATGCTCGACTCCTGACGGCTGAGTTCAACGCGCTTATTGATGCTGGCGCGTGTTGAGGGGGTATCAGTTTCTTCGCGGCCAACGCCTGCACTCAGCGTGATGGAGGGAAGATATCCGCCTTTTGCTGCGCGTAAATCATGCTCGGCAGAAAAACGACTGTTAATGGATGCGCTCACTTCGGGGTGTGTATAGAGCGTGCTTTTAATGGCTTCCTGGATCGTCTCGGCATACGTCGCTGTGGAAAAAACGGTAATAAAAGGTAATAAAGCAAAATGGTATCTACGCATCATCAGCAGTTTTCCTTCACAAAAACTTTATTTGTGATTATTCCTATTAAAGTGTTTGAGTGTTATATAAACGCTTAACGAATTGATTTGCTTTTATTCCTTTTATATCAATATGTTAATTTCTTTCCCTGAAGCGCCCGAAGAGAAAAAAATAGGGGTTACTCTAAATGAGTAAAGTTCTGGAAAGAATATTCTGAATTTTTTATTATATCGTGCATTGAGTCAAGCGTTTGACGCATCACGACAACACTATCGTAACGCTTTTTTTAATAAAATGTCAGGACGACACACAGCAAATCAACCTTATCAGGATGATAGCAAAAATCTATAGCCGCAATATCGCCACATTATAAAAATAATTATAGATATCAAGGAGAAAGTATTTTGAACGGTGTGATTGGCGTCATTAAATTCGTTATTGGACAGGTTTTTATCGTCGCGCTTGATGGAAGCCAGAGACTGCTGGTTGCCGGCGATCGGGTTTACAGCGGCGAAGAGGTCGTGACCGGCGCTAATGGCGCGGTTTCAATCACATTACCGGATGGCAAAACATTGGATCTGGGGCGCGATAGCCGCTGGAGCGATGTCAGCAATGCGTCTTCTCAGAGCAGTGCGGATGTCGCCAATGATGTCGCCGCGATACAAGATGCTATCGCTCAGGGTGCCGACCCAACACAGGTGCTGGAAGCCACTGCCGCAGGTAATGAAGACACCGGAGAAGCAGGTGACGGCGGCGGCGGGCATTTCAATCCAACCGTCGTTCTGAACTTGACGGCCGAGGTGGTTACTACCCCGATTGGGTATGATACCGCGGGCTTATCGTTTGCTGACAGAGCCTCATCCGTTCTGGATGGGGTCGATTCATCCACGTTGCTGACTGCCGCCGCGGATACCACTGATACCACTCCTCCCTCTGTCACCATTGCCATAAACAGTGACGGCACAATAAGTTTCGTTTTTACAAAACCGCCTGTTGGTTTTGACCTCACTGATATCACCGTAACAAACGGCTCAGTAACGAATCTGGTGCAGGATCCTAACGATCCCACTCGCTGGACGGCGACATTAACGCCTGCCGCCAATTTTGAGGGTGAAGTTCGGGTCAGCATTCCCGACGGCAGCTACACCGATGCCGCAGGCATTCCAGGAACGGGCGGAAGTGAAGCGGTCACGGTCGATACTCTGCCTCCTGTTGCCTCAATTTCAATTGATGATGTCACGTCGGATAACGTGATTAACGCCGCCGAATCCGGCCAGACCATTGCGGTCACCGGTAAAGTGGATAATGACGTGAAGGCGGGCGATGCGGTGACCGTTAAAATCGGTACCGAGACCTACCAGACGACAGTGAATGCCGATGGCAAAACCTGGAGCGTCAACGTGCCGGGCTCGGTACTGGCGGCTAACGGCGATATCAATGCCACGGTCACTACACGTGATACCGCAGGCAACGTTACGACGGCAAACACTAGTCATACTTATGGTGTCGATACGGTTGCACCAACCGCCTCGATTACTATCGATAACGTCACGTCCGATAACGTGATTAATGCGGCTGAATCCGGGCAGACCATTGCGGTCACCGGTAAAGTGGATAATGACGTGAAGGCGGGCGATGCGGTTACCGTTAAAATCGGTACCGAGACCTACCAGACGACAGTGAATGCCGATGGCAAAACCTGGAGCGTCAACGTGCCGGGCTCGGTACTGGCGGCTAACGGCGATATCAATGCCACGGTCACTACACGTGATACCGCAGGCAACGTTACCACGGCCAATACCAGTCACGCTTACGGTGTCGATACGGTTGCACCAACGGCATCGATATCTATCGACAATGTCACCAGCGATAACGTCATCAATGCCAGTGAATCCGGCCAGACGATAGCCGTCACCGGTAAGGTGGATAATGACGTCAAAGCGGGTGATGCGGTTACGGTAAAAGTCGGCACCGAGACCTACCAGACCACGGTGAATGCCGACGGTAAAACCTGGAGCGTGAATGTGCCGGGTTCTGTATTAGCCGCCAATGGCGATGTGAGCGCGACGGTGACGACACGTGACACCGCGGGCAATGTCACTACCGCCAATACTACTCATGCCTACGGCGTGGACACCGTTGCGCCAACCGCCTCAATTACTATCGATGATGTGACGTCGGATAACGTCATCAACGCCGCTGAATCCGGTCAGACCATTGCGGTGACCGGTAAAGTCGATAACGACGTCAAAGCGGGTGATGCGGTTACCGTTAAAGTCGGTACCGAGACCTACCAGACCACCGTCAATGCGGACGGCAAAACCTGGAGCGTCAATGTGCCGGGCGCCGTACTGGCGGCCAATGGTGATGTGAGCGCTACCGTCACCACACGCGATCCAGCAGGTAACGTCACCACCGTCGATACGACTCATGCTTACGGTGTCGATACGGTTGCACCAACGGCATCGATATCTATCGACAATGTCACCAGCGATAACGTGATTAATGCGGCCGAATCCGGGCAGACGATAGCCGTCACCGGTAAAGTCGATAACGATGTGAAAGCCGGCGATGCGGTTACCGTCAAAGTCGGTACCGAGACCTACCAGACCACCGTCAATGCGGACGGCAAAACCTGGAGCGTGAACGTTCCCGGCGCTGTGCTGGCCGCCAATGGCGATGTGAGTGCTACCGTCACCACGCGCGATGCGGCAGGCAATGTCACCACGGCGAATACTTCTCACGCTTACGGTGTCGATACGGTGGCACCAACCGCGTCGATTACAATCGATGATGTGACGTCCGATAACGTGATTAACGCTGCTGAGTCAGGCCAGACGATAGCGGTTACTGGCAAGGTAGGCGATGAAGTTAAAGCCGGCGATGCGGTTACCGTTAAAGTCGGTACCGAGACCTACCAGACGACGGTGAATGCCGATGGCAAAACCTGGAGCGTGAATGTGCCGGGCGCTGTACTGGCTGCCAATGGCGATGTGAGTGCGACAGTCACCACGCGCGATGCGGCAGGCAACGTCACTACAGCCGATACTACTCATGCCTACGGTGTAGACACCGTTGCGCCTGTGGCATCGATATCTATCGACAATGTCACCAGCGATAACGTGATTAACGCGACCGAGTCCGGGCAGACCATTGCGGTGACGGGTAAAGTTGATAACGACGTCAAAGCGGGTGATGCGGTTACGGTGAAAGTCGGGACCGAGACCTACCAGACGACGGTGAATGCGGACGGCAAAACCTGGAGCGTGAACGTGCCGGGATCGGTGCTGGCCGCCAACGGTGATGTGAGTGCCACGGTCACCACGCGTGACGCCGCAGGTAACGTCACCACCGCGAATACCACTCATGCTTATGGCGTGGACACCGTTGCACCAACGGCATCGATTACTATCGATAACGTCACGTCCGACAATGTCATCAATGCGGCCGAGTCCGGCCAGACCATTGCGGTGACCGGTAAAGTTGATAACGACGTGAAAGCGGGCGATGCGGTTACCGTTAAAGTCGGCACCGAGACCTACCAGACCACGGTGAATGCGGACGGCAAAACCTGGAGCGTGAATGTTCCCGGTTCCGTGCTGGCCGCCAATGGTGATGTGGGCGCGACGGTCACCACGCGCGATGCGGCAGGCAACGTCACCACGGCCAATACTACTCATGCCTACGGTGTAGACACCGTCGCACCAACTGCCTCGATTACTATCGATAACGTCACGTCCGATAACGTCATCAATGCGGCTGAATCCGGCCAGACCATTGTGGTGACGGGTAAAGTTGATAACGACGTGAAAGCGGGTGATGCGGTGACCGTTAAGGTCGGTACCGAGACCTACCAGACGACGGTGAATGCGGATGGCAAAACCTGGAGTGTGAATGTTCCCGGCTCCGTACTGGCTGCCAATGGCGATGTGAATGCCACGGTCACTACACGTGATACCGCGGGCAATGTCACGACGGCGAATGCCAGCCACGCTTACGGCGTGGATACGGTCGCACCAACGGCGTCGATTACTATCGATAACGTCACCAG
>NZ_JAXAFK010000010.1 GCF_033898505.1 Pectobacterium carotovorum
GGCGGCGATAGCGCGGTGGTCCCACCTGACCCCATGCCGAACTCAGAAGTGAAACGCCGTAGCGCCGATGGTAGTGTGGGGCTTCCCCATGTGAGAGTAGGGAACTGCCAGGCATCAAATAAAACAAAAAGCCCAGTCTTTCGACTGGGCTTTTTGTTTTGTCTGCTGTTTGTCGGTGAGGGCTCTCTGGAGCAGGACAAATCCGCCGGTAGCGGATTTGCACGTTGCGACGCAACGGCCCGAGGGGTGGCGGGCAGGACGCCCGGCATAAACTGCCGGGCATCAAACAAGTGGACAGCCTCTGTCGAAAGACAGGGGCTTTTTGCTATGCGTATTTGGGGAAGACTAAACTGTCAGGAAGACCAATCATGAATCTCTATACTGTGGTGAAAGACTGCCGCTATCTTGCGTAGATCAGGTAGACTATGTGATATCTGAATTAGTAGGTATTTCTATCATGGCGTCGAGCGTTATTTCATTGAAGTCTTATAACTCTTTCTCATTATCTGTTTCCGCATCTTGTATTAAGGTTGCGGATACTCCGGAGGAATTGATTGAAGGATGGCGCGTCGCCAGCGCAGCGCAAGAGCCGATTTTGTTGCTAGGGGAAGGGAGCAATGTCCTTTTTCTTGAAGATTTTTTAGGCACTATTCTGTTAAATCGGCTCAAGGGTATAGATATTCGAGAAGAAAGTGACGGTTGGTATATTCATGTCGGAGCTGGTGAGAACTGGCATCAATTAGTTGAATATACGCTCAAGTGTGGTATTGCAGGGTTAGAAAATCTGGCATTAATTCCCGGATGTGTGGGTTCTGCACCGATACAGAATATTGGTGCGTACGGTATCGAATTACAGCATGTTTGTGATTATGTTGATGTGTTGGATCTGGCTGAAGGTAACGTCATGCGTTTTACCTCTGAGGAATGCCAATTCGATTACCGTGAAAGCATATTTAAGCATCAATACCGCTCTGGGTTTGCGATTACCGCAGTAGGGTTCTTTTTAAAGAAAGAGTGGGACCCGATACTTAATTACGGTGATTTGGTCAAGCTGGACCCTACAACCGTTACGCCACAGCAGATATTTGATTCCGTATGCCATATGCGCCGAAGCAAACTTCCAGACCCTGCTGTGACCGGTAATGCCGGTAGCTTCTTCAAAAACCCGATAATTACACCGCAGCATGCTGAACGTGTTTTACGAGAGTATCCGAATGCCCCTCAGTATTTACAAGCCGATGGCAATGTTAAATTGGCCGCCGGGTGGTTGATTGAACAGTGCAATCTCAAAGGATTTCAGCTTGGTGGTGCGGCTGTTCATGAGAAACAGGCATTAGTTCTAATTAATAAAAATAATGCAGAAAGCTCAGATGTTGTCGAATTAGCGCGTTATGTCCGCAATCAGGTTGCTGAAAAATTCTCCATACAGCTGGAGCCTGAAGTTCGCTTTATTGCTGCGCGTGGAGAGGTCAATGCCATCGAGGTATTATCATGAAAGATATTACGGTTCCCCTTAAATTAATTAAAACTCTCTCTGATGGTGAATTTTATTCCGGTGAATTACTGGGTGAAATGATGGGGATGAGTCGAGCTGCGATTAATAAACATATTCAAACTATACGTGACTGGGGAATTGATGTTTTTACTGTGACAGGCAAGGGCTATTCTTTACCAACGCCTATGCAGTTATTAGACGAGGAGGCTATCCTCAAGCACCTACCGGAAGGTGGTGTGACAGTTTTACCTGTCGTTGATTCTACTAATCAGTATATTTTAGAACGATTGGACACCTTATCCTCTGGTGATGCATGCCTTGCTGAATATCAGCAATCTGGGCGTGGTCGTCGGGGCAGACAATGGTTCTCGCCCTTTGGTGCAAATTTATATTTGTCCTTATACTGGCGCCTAGAACAGGGGCCTGCTGCAGCTGTTGGGGTTAGTTTGGTTATCGGTATCGTAATGGCAGAAGTGCTACATAAGCTTGGTGCTGATGGTGTTCGAGTCAAATGGCCCAACGATTTATATCTGAAGGATAGAAAACTAGCAGGCATTCTTGTCGAAATTACAGGAAAAACGGGGGATGCCGCTAATCTGGTCATTGGCGCGGGCATTAATTTACAGATGAGAGAGCCTGCTCCTGATACGATTAGTCAAGGCTGGATAAATTTACAAGAAGCAGGTATAGATATTAATCGCAATACACTCGCTTCGACTCTTATTTCTGAATTAAGAGGGGCTTTGGCTATATTTGAACTACAAGGCCTTGAACCATTTATTCCCAGATGGGAAAAATTGGATAACTATTTTAATCGCCCGGTTCGTTTGATTATCGGTAATCGTGAAATATATGGGATCGACCGAGGAATAGACCGCCAAGGGGCGCTGCTCTTAGAAAACGATGGGTTGGTCACGCCATATATTGGTGGGGAGATTTCTCTGCGTGGTGCGTGAAAAAAGGGGGGTAACCCCCTTTATATTTATTCGCTTTTCATTTTCTCAGTCGAACACATTCAACAGCATGATTAGCGCTTTTAGTCATAATAAGGCTGGCTCTCTCTCGAGTAGGTAGAATATTTTCTTTTAGATTAAGCCCATTAATTTCTTTCCATAATTGAGAGGCAATGCCAACAGCCTCTTCTTCTGTCAGTTTTGCATAATTATGAAAATATGAATTTGGATTTGAGAATGCACCCTGCCGGAATTTTAAAAAACGATTTATATACCATGTTTGTAGTAGTGTTTCTGGCGCATCGACATAGATAGAGAAATCTACAAAGTCAGAGACAAAAACTCTATGTGGATCATGTGGATAATCCATCCCGCTCTGCAGAACATTCAAGCCTTCTAATATTAAAATATCAGGGTGTTCCAACACTTTATTGTTATTAGGAACAATATCGTATGTTAGATGAGAATAAGTTGGGGCGGTGACTTTGTGTGTTCCTGATTTTATATCAGAAACGAATTTTACCAAGCTATGCATATCATATGATTGCGGAAAGCCCTTTTTCTTCATCAAATCACGTTCTTTTAACACCTTATTTGGATGAAGAAATCCATCGGTTGTAATGAGTTCTACACTGCGATGTTCCGGCCAACGGCTTAATAACGCCTGGAGCACACGGGCTGTGGTACTTTTTCCCACGGCGACGCTACCCGCAATACCGATTATGTAAGGTATCTTTTGGCCATCAGTCCCTAAGAACTGCTCAAGTACCGCCTGACGGCGTAAATTAGAGCTGATATAGAAATTAAGCAGGCGGGAGAGCGGCAGATAAATTTCTGCGACCTCGTCTAATGAAAGATCTTCGTTAATCCCTTTGAGCTTAACGATTTCTTCCTCTGTCAGCGTTAACGGGACGGAATCGCGCAAGGCGGCCCATTGGCTGCGATTAAATTGTAGATATGGCGTGGCCAAGGATTGCTCTCTATTGCTCATAAGTCGTGTTCTGCCTGCTTAACAGGTAAGAAAAGGGACTTTCAGCCAGCGAGGAAAACGGGCTATTAGCTTAGCCAACGCTATGATCGCGACACCTTTTCTTATGTAATAAATTTTTGATAATGGGCAGGTTAACACTTTGCTGATAGAAAGAAGAAGAGAAAATCGGTTCTGTACCCGATGCTTCTATGTTGATGCATCGGGTACAGGCTAGCTGGCGATTGCTTTACCTAACCCATTCACGGCAAAGAGGCGTTTATAGTAGATAGCCGTTGGATGGTAATAACCATCGGGTGTGCAAGCATAATCAGGCAATTCTCCCAGATGGCGATAACCCAGAGCGCGGTAGAACGCTTCTGCCGGGGAGCCTGCCTGAGTGTCTAAGTAGAGTAACCCTCTTTGTTGGAAAAGCGCGTGCTTTTCCAGTAAATGAATGAGTTGTCTGCCTATTCCCGCTCTGCGTACTCGGCTATGAACTAACAATTTTTGAATTTCAGCCCTGTTTCTCCCGTTTGACTTTTGACATAACTCTAGCTGTACACTTCCGACGATACCTTCCTTGTCGCGCGCTGCCCATAGTATGCGGTCACCGTTGGCGACAGATGCCTGTAAGCCATGAAAATATTCCATCGCTTCTTTGTGGTGCAGAGGCGATTGATATCCAACAGAAGCGCCTTTTTCTACAGCATCTATTAGTAGATTGGCCAGTTCTTCACGATAGACAGGTAAGGTTGCCGCATTGAGTTGAACTATTTTCATCGTATTTTGCTCGTTCTTCAGAAATTTGTTTCTAAACAAGCAAAATGTATTCCAAGTCTATTTTCTTGGGAAAGTGAGCAAAATAGCATCTGTCAGTGCAGAGTCTGCCCCCTTAAAGGGCAAAAACACCATTACTGGTGCAAGAGGCATTGCGAGGACGTTGATGGTGAAATCGCCATTTTGTTAGATAGAACTGGTGGTTCTTTGCGCTAATTCTGACTGCTGCTCTAGATTTATGGCTGAATTTGGATAAAATCTAAGCGATAGCGCATTTTACGCAATTTTTTTGTTGCATCGAGCGTTCTGTCTACCTAGAATGCGCAGCACTTGAAGCCGGCTTAGCTCAGTAGGTAGAGCAACTGACTTGTAATCAGTAGGTCACCAGTTCGATTCCGGTAGCCGGCACCATCAAGTACACAATCAGGTGGGGTTCCCGAGCGGCCAAAGGGAGCAGACTGTAAATCTGCCGTCACAGACTTCGAAGGTTCGAATCCTTCCCCCACCACCAAATTCAATCCTGGTAACAGGATATTCGATACGGTAGTAAGACTAAGCCGGATCGACGAAGGCGGGGTCTATAAATTCTTATTCCCCAACTTCAAAATCTACAGAAAAATTAGGTAGCCGAGTTCCAGGATGCGGGCATCGTATAATGGCTATTACCTCAGCCTTCCAAGCTGATGATGTGGGTTCGATTCCCACTGCCCGCTCCAAGATGTGCTGATATAGCTCAGTTGGTAGAGCGCACCCTTGGTAAGGGTGAGGTCGGCAGTTCGAATCTGCCTATCAGCACCACTTCCTTTTCCTCCTCCTGATTTTCTTTCTGTGAATAAATTCAGCAAGCTATTGCTTGGTTGATGTGGTGATACCACCGATTTATCCGTGTCTTAGAGGGACAATCGATGTCTAAAGAAAAATTTGAACGTACAAAACCGCACGTTAACGTCGGTACTATCGGCCACGTTGACCATGGTAAAACAACGCTGACCGCTGCAATCACTACCGTTCTGGCTAAAACCTACGGTGGTAACGCGCGTGCATTCGACCAGATCGATAACGCGCCAGAAGAAAAAGCACGTGGTATCACCATCAACACGTCTCACGTTGAATACGATACCCCGTCTCGCCACTACGCGCACGTTGACTGCCCAGGACACGCCGACTATGTGAAAAACATGATCACCGGTGCTGCCCAGATGGATGGCGCGATCCTGGTTGTTGCTGCGACTGACGGCCCAATGCCTCAGACTCGTGAGCACATCCTGCTGGGTCGTCAGGTTGGCGTTCCTTTCATCATCGTGTTCCTGAACAAATGTGACATGGTTGATGACGAAGAGCTGCTGGAACTGGTTGAGATGGAAGTGCGTGAGCTGCTGTCTCAGTACGACTTCCCAGGCGACGACACGCCAGTCGTTCGTGGTTCTGCGCTGAAAGCGCTGGAAGGCGAAGCTGAGTGGGAAGCAAAAATCATCGAACTGGCAGAGCACCTGGATTCTTATATCCCAGAGCCAGAGCGTGCCATTGACAAGCCGTTCCTGCTGCCAATCGAAGACGTATTCTCCATCTCCGGCCGTGGTACCGTTGTTACCGGTCGTGTAGAGCGCGGTATCGTTAAAGTCGGTGAAGAAGTTGAAATCGTGGGTATCAAAGACACCGCGAAATCTACCTGTACTGGCGTAGAAATGTTCCGCAAACTGCTGGACGAAGGTCGTGCAGGTGAGAACGTTGGTGTTCTGCTGCGTGGTATCAAGCGTGAAGAAATCGAGCGTGGTCAGGTACTGGCTAAGCCGGGTTCAATCAAGCCACACACCAAGTTCGAATCAGAAGTGTATATCCTGAGCAAGGATGAAGGCGGCCGTCATACTCCGTTCTTCAAAGGCTACCGTCCTCAGTTCTACTTCCGTACAACTGACGTAACGGGCACCATCGAACTGCCAGAAGGCGTAGAGATGGTAATGCCGGGCGACAACATCAAAATGGTTGTTACCCTGATCCACCCAATCGCGATGGATGACGGCTTGCGTTTCGCAATCCGTGAAGGCGGCCGTACAGTAGGCGCGGGCGTTGTTGCTAAAGTTATCGCTTAATCGCTGATAACGTTTGACGCGACACGCGATAAAAGGGCATCATTTGATGCCCTTTTTCTACGCTGTCATGGTAGAACCTATCTCATCAGCGATTGTGAGATATAATCATTGGTGAGATAGGCTCTGTAGATACGGCGTAAATACCGAATTATTCGTTTTACAGAACATCTTTCGGTTTGGTTGCCCCGTGGTTACGGGGCAAAGTTATTTGTCTGAATCATTGTGACAGGTTGGTTTATGAGTGCGAATACCGAAGCTCAGGATAGTGGGCGTGGCCTGGAAGTGATTAAGTGGCTGGTAGTAGGTGCCTTGCTGGTTGTTGCGATTGTTGGCAATTATTATTACCGCGAATTTAGTCTTCCTCTGCGTGCATTGGCCGTTGTTATCCTGATCGCCGCTGCCGGTGGTGTGGCACTGCTGACCACGAAAGGCAAAGCAACCGTAGCGTTTGCTCGCGAAGCGCGTACTGAAGTGCGCAAAGTAATTTGGCCGACTCGTCAGGAAACGTTACACACCACGTTAATCGTTGCCGCGGTGACTGCCGTGATGTCACTGATTTTGTGGGGACTGGATGGTATTCTGGTCCGTTTGGTATCGTTTATCACTGGCCTGAGGTTCTAAGATGTCTGAAGCTCCAAAAAAACGTTGGTACGTCGTTCAGGCGTTCTCTGGTTTTGAAGGTCGCGTAGCACAATCACTGCGTGAACATATCAAACTCCATAATATGGAAGAACTGTTTGGCGAAGTCATGGTGCCTACTGAAGAAGTAGTCGAAATCCGTGGTGGCCAGCGTCGCAAGAGCGAGCGCAAGTTTTTCCCTGGTTATGTCTTGGTACAGATGGTGATGGAAGATGCCAGCTGGCATCTAGTACGCAGCGTACCTCGTGTTATGGGGTTCATTGGCGGTACATCCGATCGTCCTGCGCCAATCAGTGACAAAGAAGTGGATGCGATTATGAATCGTCTCCAACAGGTTGGTGACAAACCACGACCGAAAACGCTGTTTGAACCGGGTGAAATGGTTCGCGTTAACGACGGTCCATTTGCTGATTTTAACGGTGTTGTCGAAGAAGTTGACTATGAGAAGAGCCGCCTGAAGGTGTCTGTCTCTATCTTTGGTCGTGCAACGCCGGTTGAACTGGACTTTGCTCAAGTCGAAAAAGGCTAATTTTCCGACAAGACTTGCTGGAAATAGCTACTTGCCTATGGCGCGAAATTAACCTATAATTTCGCGCCTTTTGTTTTTCAGGGGCCTTAAGGGCGTCTGAAGCGTAATACAAACCACGGGGAGCCTTTCACTAGGCGCTATTACCCAATTGAGGAAAGCTAAATGGCCAAGAAAGTACAAGCCTATGTCAAGCTGCAAGTTGCAGCTGGTATGGCTAACCCAAGCCCACCGGTAGGTCCGGCTCTGGGTCAGCAGGGTGTAAACATCATGGAATTCTGTAAGGCGTTCAATGCTAAAACTGAAAGCGTTGAAAAAGGTCTGCCGATTCCTGTTGTTATTACCGTTTATTCTGACCGTTCTTTCACCTTCGTTACCAAAACGCCTCCAGCAGCTGTTCTGCTGAAGAAAGCGGCTGGTATCAAGTCTGGTTCCGGTAAGCCGAACAAAGACAAAGTTGGTAAAGTAACGAGCGCTCAGGTTCGTGAAATCGCAGAAACTAAAGCTGCGGACATGACTGGTTCTGATGTAGACGCCATGGCGCGTTCTATCGCAGGTACCGCTCGTTCCATGGGCCTGGTAGTGGAGGATTAATAAATGGCTAAGCTGACCAAGCGCATGCGCGTGATCCGTGACAAAGTTGATGTAACTAAACAGTACGACATCAACGAAGCTGTTGCTCTGCTCAAAGAGCTGGCCACTGCTAAGTTCGTAGAAAGTGTAGACGTAGCTGTGAACCTCGGCATCGATGCACGTAAATCTGACCAAAACGTTCGCGGTGCAACCGTTCTGCCTCACGGCACCGGTCGTTCTGTTCGCGTAGCAGTCTTCACCCAGGGTGCAAACGCTGAAGCTGCTAAAGCTGCTGGCGCTGAGTTCGTGGGCATGGAAGATCTGGCTGATCAGATCAAGAAAGGCGAAATGGGCTTTGACGTTGTTATTGCTTCTCCAGATGCAATGCGCGTTGTTGGCCAATTGGGCCAGGTTCTGGGTCCACGTGGCCTGATGCCAAACCCGAAAGTGGGTACTGTAACACCTAACGTTGCTGAAGCTGTTAACAATGCTAAAGCGGGTCAGGTTCGTTACCGTAACGACAAGAACGGCATCATCCATACCACTATCGGTAAGGTTGATTTCGACTCTAACAAATTGAAAGAAAACCTGGAAGCCTTGCTGGTTGCGCTGAAAAAAGCAAAACCATCTCAGGCGAAAGGCGTGTACATCAAGAAAGTTAGCCTGTCTACCACTATGGGCGCTGGCGTTGCCATCGACCAGAGCGGTCTGAACGCTGCTGCTAACTAATAGCTTTTGTTCCGCTTTACTCGGGTGTGAGATTTACCTATAATTTTACGCCCGTTGTTCCTCAAGTGGAATAACGCAAGAATTTTCGGTTGGAGCCTGGCCTATCCAGGCCTCCGTCCAAGACCGCAGGTGTTTCGAAAGAAACTTAATCCTTCCTGCGTAGACGGTGACAGAGCCTAAATAACGTTTTTCTTTTTTATAAAGAATAATTTTTTACTGGATTCTGCTCACCGTGTTTCAACGCTTATCTCTAATTTTGGCGATAAGTGAAGTGAGTTCCGGAGATTTTCTCCGGCTAAATCCAGGAGCAAAAGCTAATGGCATTAAATCTTCAAGACAAACAAGCGATTGTTGCTGAAGTCAGCGAAGTAGCCAAAGGTGCGCTGTCTGCGGTTGTTGCGGATTCCCGTGGCGTTACCGTTGATAAAATGACCGAACTGCGTAAAGCAGGTCGTGAAGCTGGCGTTTACATGCGTGTTGTTCGTAACACCCTGCTGCGCCGCGTCGTTGAAGGCACTCAATTTGAATGCCTGAAAGACACGTTTGTTGGTCCGACCCTGATTGCATATTCTATGGAACACCCGGGCGCTGCTGCTCGTCTGTTCAAAGAGTTCGCGAAAGCGAATGCAAAATTTGAGGTCAAAGCTGCAGCCTTTGAAGGTGAGCTGATCCCGGCGGCTCAAATTGACCGTCTGGCAACGCTGCCGACTTACGAAGAAGCACTGGCACGTCTGATGTCGACCATGAAAGAAGCCGCTGCAGGCAAACTGGTCCGCACTCTGGCTGCTGTTCGCGATGCAAAAGAAGCTGCGTAATAGCGCTTTCTTTTCTAACGCACTTGCTAACGTATAAACTATTTCTGATTCTTAGGAACAATTGTTATGTCTATCACTAAAGATCAAATTCTGGAAGCAGTAGCAGCTATGTCTGTAATGGATGTTGTTGAGCTGGTTTCTGCTATGGAAGAAAAATTCGGTGTTTCTGCTGCTGCTGCTGTAGCTGTTGCTGCTGGCCCAGCTGAAGTTGCTGAAGAAAAAACTGAGTTCGACGTTGTGCTGAAAGGCATCGGCGCTAACAAAGTTGCTGTAATCAAAGCTGTTCGTGGCGCGACTGGTCTGGGCCTGAAAGAAGCCAAAGATCTGGTTGAATCTGCACCAGCAGTTCTGAAAGAAGGCGTGAGCAAAGATGACGCTGAAGCACTGAAAAAATCACTGGAAGAAGCTGGCGCAGAAGTTGAAGTTAAATAAGCCAACCTTTCAGGTTGCAGCCTGATTTATTAGGCTGATGGCTGGTGACTTTTTAGTCACCAGCCTTTTTGCGCTGTAGGGCATCGATGGGCTTTCGCACTGTTTAGCCATTGATTTCCCCAATATTTTTTTCTATTGACGACTTAATATACTGCTTTCCAGAACGGGCTCCCTGCCTGAGCAAAAGCAATGAAATGGTTTAAGAGTAATAGAAAGACGTATTACGGAAAGTTCCCCATTTTCCGACCAACATAAATAGTGTTGCATGAACTGTCCTTCTTAGGGCAGACAGAGTGGTTCGACTTGTCAGCTAGCTGAGGAACCCTATGGTTTACTCCTATACCGAGAAAAAACGCATTCGTAAGGATTTTGGTAAACGTCCGCAGGTTTTGGACGTACCTTATCTCCTTTCTATCCAACTTGACTCGTTCCAGAAGTTTATCGAGCAAGACCCGGAAGGTCAGTACGGTTTGGAAGCTGCATTCCGTTCTGTTTTCCCCATAAAAAGCTATAGCGGTAATTCAGAGCTGCAATACGTTAGCTATCGCTTGGGCGAGCCAGTATTTGACGTTAAAGAATGTCAGATCCGTGGTGTGACGTTTTCTGCGCCGCTGCGCGTGAAACTGCGCTTGGTGATCTACGAGCGCGAAGCGCCTGAAGGCACCGTTAAAGACATCAAAGAACAAGAAGTTTACATGGGCGAAATTCCGCTCATGACCGACAACGGTACCTTCGTGATTAACGGCACTGAGCGTGTAATCGTATCTCAGCTGCATCGTAGTCCAGGTGTGTTCTTCGATAGCGACAAAGGTAAAACCCACTCTTCAGGTAAGGTGCTGTATAACGCACGTATTATTCCTTACCGTGGTTCCTGGTTGGATTTCGAGTTTGATCCGAAGGATAACCTGTTTGTTCGTATCGACCGTCGCCGCAAATTGCCTGCGACCATTATCCTGCGCGCGCTGGGTTACTCCACCGAACAGATTCTCGATCTTTTCTTCGATAAAATTGTCTATGAAATCAATGGCAATAAATTGCAGATGGATCTGGTTCCTGAGCGCTTGCGTGGTGAAACCGCATCGTTTGATATCGAAGCGAACGGTAAAGTTTATATCGAAAAAGGTCGCCGTATCACTGCGCGTCATATCCGTCAGTTAGAGAAAGACGGTATTGAGCGCATTGAAGTGCCTGTTGAATATATTGCTGGCAAAGTACTATCCAAAGACTATATCGACGAGAGCACCGGTGAACTGATCGGCGCAGCCAACATGGAGCTGTCGCTGGATCTGCTGGCTAAACTGAGCCAGTCTGGTCACAAACGTATCGAGACTCTGTTCACCAACGATCTCGATCACGGCGCATACATGTCTGAAACCGTGCGTGTCGATCCGTCAAACGATCGTCTGAGCGCGCTGGTTGAAATCTATCGCATGATGCGTCCTGGTGAGCCGCCAACGCGTGAAGCAGCAGAAACGCTGTTCGAGAACCTGTTCTTCTCTGAAGACCGCTACGATCTGTCTGCGGTTGGTCGTATGAAGTTCAACCGTTCTCTGCTACGTGATGAGATCGAAGGTTCCGGTATCCTGAGCAAAGATGACATCATCGAAGTGATGAAGAAGCTCATTGATATCCGTAACGGTAAAGGCGAAGTGGACGATATCGACCACCTCGGCAACCGTCGTATCCGTTCCGTCGGCGAAATGGCAGAAAACCAATTCCGCGTTGGTCTGGTGCGTGTAGAACGTGCTGTAAAAGAGCGTCTGTCTCTGGGCGATCTCGATACGCTGATGCCACAGGACATGATCAACGCCAAGCCGATTTCGGCTGCCGTGAAAGAGTTCTTCGGTTCGAGCCAGCTGTCACAGTTTATGGACCAGAACAACCCGCTGTCCGAGATTACGCACAAACGTCGTATCTCTGCATTGGGCCCAGGTGGTCTGACGCGTGAACGCGCTGGCTTTGAAGTCCGTGACGTACACCCAACTCACTATGGTCGCGTTTGTCCTATCGAAACGCCGGAAGGTCCGAACATCGGTCTGATCAACTCCCTGTCCGTTTATGCGCAAACGAACGAGTACGGTTTCCTGGAAACCCCGTATCGTCGTGTGCGTGACAACGTGGTGACGGATGAGATCCATTACCTGTCTGCGATTGAAGAAGGTAACTTCGTTATCGCACAGGCGAACACCAATTTGGACGAAGAAGGCCGCTTCATCGACGAACTGGTTACCTGCCGTAACAAAGGCGAGTCCAGCTTGTTCAGCCGCGATCAGGTTGAATACATGGACGTTTCCACACAGCAGGTGGTTTCCGTCGGTGCATCCCTGATTCCGTTCCTGGAACACGATGACGCCAACCGTGCCCTGATGGGTGCGAACATGCAACGTCAGGCCGTTCCAACCCTGCGTGCTGATAAGCCGCTGGTTGGTACCGGCATGGAACGTGCTGTTGCGGTTGACTCCGGTGTAACTGCCGTAGCCAAACGTGGTGGTACAGTACAGTACGTGGATGCATCCCGTATTGTAATCCGCGTTAATGACGATGAAATGTATCCGGGCGAAGCCGGGATCGACATCTATAACCTGACCAAATATACCCGTTCTAACCAGAACACCTGCATCAGCCAGATGCCGTGTGTGTCTCTGGGTGAGCCGGTAGAACGTGGTGACGTTCTGGCAGATGGCCCGTCCACCGATCTGGGTGAACTGGCGCTGGGCCAGAACATGCGCGTGGCATTCATGCCATGGAATGGTTACAACTTCGAAGACTCCATCCTCGTTTCCGAGCGTGTGGTTCAGGAAGATCGCTTTACGACCATCCACATTCAGGAACTGGCCTGTGTGTCTCGTGACACCAAGTTAGGGCCTGAAGAAATTACTGCGGACATCCCGAACGTGGGTGAAGCAGCACTTTCCAAACTGGATGAGTCCGGCATTGTTTACATCGGTGCGGAAGTGACCGGTGGTGACATTCTGGTTGGTAAGGTAACGCCGAAAGGTGAAACCCAACTGACGCCAGAAGAGAAACTGCTGCGTGCGATCTTCGGTGAGAAAGCGTCTGATGTTAAAGACTCTTCTCTGCGTGTACCAAACGGTGTTTCCGGTACGATTATCGACGTACAGGTCTTTACCCGCGATGGCGTGGAAAAAGACAAACGTGCGCTGGAAATCGAAGAAATGCAGCTGAAGCAGGCGAAGAAAGACCTGACTGAAGAATTGCAGATTCTGGAAGCGGGCCTGTTTGCACGTATCCACGCTGTGCTGGTTTCTGGCGGCGTAGAAGCCGACAAACTGGACAAACTGCCGCGCGAGCGCTGGTTGGAACTGGGTCTGACTGATGAAGATAAACAGAATCAGTTGGAACAGCTGGCAGAACAGTATGATGAGCTGAAGCACGAGTTTGAGAAAAAACTCGAAGCTAAGCGCCGTAAAATCACTCAGGGCGATGATCTGGCACCGGGCGTGCTGAAAATCGTCAAGGTTTATCTGGCTGTTAAACGTCAGATCCAACCGGGTGACAAAATGGCAGGTCGTCACGGGAACAAAGGTGTTATCTCTAAGATCAATCCGATCGAAGATATGCCTTACGATGAGAACGGTACGCCGGTCGATATCGTACTGAACCCACTGGGCGTACCTTCACGTATGAACATTGGTCAGATTCTGGAAACCCACTTGGGTATGGCTGCGAAAGGTATCGGCGAGAAAATCAACGCCATGCTCAAGCAGCACGAAGAAGTGACTAAACTGCGTGAGTTCATCCAGAGAGCCTACGATCTGGGCGACGATGTGCGTCAGAAAGTCGACCTGAGCACTTTCTCAGACGAAGAAGTTATGCGTCTGGCTGAAAACCTGAAAAAAGGTATGCCAATTGCAACGCCGGTATTCGACGGTGCAAAAGAGAAAGAAATCAAGGAACTGTTGCAGATGGGCGGTATCCCTACCTCCGGTCAGATTACCCTGTACGATGGACGTACTGGTGAGAAATTTGAGCGTCAGGTTACAGTGGGCTACATGTACATGCTGAAACTGAACCACTTGGTTGACGATAAGATGCATGCTCGTTCCACCGGTTCTTACAGCCTGGTTACTCAGCAGCCGCTGGGTGGTAAGGCGCAGTTCGGTGGTCAACGCTTCGGTGAGATGGAAGTGTGGGCGCTGGAAGCTTATGGTGCAGCTTATACCCTGCAAGAAATGTTGACCGTTAAGTCTGATGACGTGAACGGCCGTACCAAGATGTATAAGAACATCGTGGATGGCAATCATCAGATGGAACCAGGCATGCCGGAATCCTTCAACGTATTGTTGAAAGAAATCCGCTCGCTGGGTATCAACATCGAGCTGGAAGAAGAGTAATCCCAGCTCGTTGTATTGCTGGCATTCGTCATAGGGACACCTGAATTGTGTTTTTAACGGCATGGTTCAGGTGTCTATCAGGTCTAACTCCGACAGGAGCCAATCCGTGAAAGACTTATTAAAGTTTCTGAAAGCGCAAACTAAAACCGAAGAGTTTGATGCGATCAAAATTGCTCTGGCCTCGCCAGACATGATCCGTTCGTGGTCTTTTGGTGAAGTTAAAAAGCCAGAAACCATCAACTACCGTACGTTCAAACCTGAACGTGATGGCCTTTTCTGCGCCCGTATCTTTGGGCCGGTAAAAGATTATGAGTGCTTGTGCGGTAAGTATAAGCGCTTGAAACACCGCGGTGTTATTTGTGAGAAATGCGGCGTTGAAGTGACCCAGACTAAAGTGCGCCGTGAGCGTATGGGCCACATCGAGCTGGCTTCTCCGACTGCGCACATCTGGTTCCTGAAGTCACTGCCTTCCCGTATCGGTTTGCTGCTGGATATGCCGCTGCGTGATATCGAACGCGTGCTTTATTTTGAATCTTATGTCGTGGTTGAAGGCGGCATGACCAACCTTGAGCGCCGTCAGATCCTGACTGAAGAGCAGTATCTGGATGCGCTGGAAGAGTTTGGTGATGAATTCGACGCGAAAATGGGCGCCGAAGCGATCCAGGCTCTGCTGAAAAACATGGATCTGGAGCAGGAATGCGAGCAGTTGCGTGAAGAGCTGACCGAAACCAACTCCGAAACCAAACGTAAGAAGCTGACGAAGCGTATTAAGCTGCTGGAAGCATTCGTACAGTCTGGTAACAAACCAGAGTGGATGATCCTGACCGTTCTGCCGGTACTGCCGCCAGATCTGCGTCCGCTGGTTCCGTTGGATGGCGGTCGTTTTGCGACTTCCGACCTGAACGATCTGTATCGTCGCGTGATCAACCGTAACAACCGTTTGAAACGTCTGCTGGATCTGGCTGCGCCAGACATCATCGTACGTAACGAAAAACGTATGTTGCAGGAAGCGGTTGATGCGCTGCTGGATAACGGCCGTCGCGGTCGTGCGATCACCGGTTCTAACAAACGTCCTCTGAAATCTTTGGCCGACATGATCAAAGGTAAACAGGGTCGTTTCCGTCAGAACTTGCTCGGTAAGCGTGTTGACTACTCAGGCCGTTCCGTAATCACCGTTGGTCCATACCTGCGTCTGCATCAGTGTGGTCTGCCGAAGAAAATGGCACTGGAGCTGTTCAAACCGTTCATCTACGGCAAGCTGGAACTGCGTGGTCTTGCTACCACCATTAAAGCCGCCAAGAAAATGGTTGAGCGCGAAGAAGCTGTCGTATGGGATATCCTGGACGAAGTTATCCGCGAACACCCGGTCCTGCTGAACCGTGCACCAACGCTGCACCGTTTGGGTATCCAGGCATTTGAACCGGTTCTGATCGAAGGTAAAGCGATCCAGCTGCACCCGCTGGTTTGTGCGGCCTATAACGCCGACTTCGACGGTGACCAGATGGCTGTACACGTACCGTTGACGCTGGAAGCCCAGCTGGAAGCGCGTGCGTTGATGATGTCGACCAACAACATCCTGTCCCCTGCGAATGGTGAGCCAATCATCGTTCCTTCTCAGGACGTTGTATTGGGTCTGTATTACATGACGCGTGACTGTGTTAACGCCAAAGGCGAAGGCATGGTGCTCACGGGTCCGAAAGAAGCTGAACGCGTTTATCGCGCTGGTCTGGCCTCTCTGCATGCGCGCGTTAAAGTGCGTATAACGGAAGAGATCAAGAGCATCGAAGGCGATGTTACGCATCAGACGTCGATTATTGATACGACTATCGGTCGCGCCATCCTGTGGATGATCGTACCGAAAGGTCTGCCGTACTCGATCGTTAACCAGCCTCTGGGCAAGAAAGCGATCTCCAAAATGCTGAACACCTGTTACCGCATTTTGGGTCTGAAGCCGACGGTTATCTTCGCTGACCAGACTATGTACACCGGTTTTGCTTACGCGGCGCGCTCTGGTGCTTCCGTAGGTATCGACGACATGGTTATCCCGGAGAAAAAAGCCGAGATTATCGAAGAAGCCGAAACCGAAGTTGCCGAGATTCAGGAGCAGTTCCAGTCTGGTCTGGTTACCGCGGGCGAACGCTATAACAAAGTGATCGATATCTGGGCCGCAGCGAACGAACGTGTTGCGAAAGCGATGATGGAAAACCTGTCCGTTGAGGATGTGGTTAACCGTGATGGCGTGGTTGAGCGGCAGGTATCTTTCAACAGCATCTTTATGATGGCCGACTCCGGTGCGCGTGGTTCTGCAGCACAGATTCGTCAGTTGGCGGGGATGCGTGGTCTGATGGCGAAACCAGATGGTTCCATCATCGAGACGCCAATTACCGCAAACTTCCGTGAAGGTCTGAACGTACTCCAGTACTTCATCTCAACGCACGGTGCGCGTAAAGGTCTGGCGGATACCGCACTGAAAACGGCGAACTCCGGTTATCTGACTCGTCGTCTGGTTGACGTCGCGCAGGATCTGGTTGTGACCGAAGACGATTGTGGTACCCACGAAGGTATCATGATGACGCCGGTTATCGAGGGTGGTGATGTTAAAGAGCCACTGCGTGAGCGCGTACTGGGTCGTGTAACGGCTGAAGACGTGATCAAACCGGGCACGGCGGATATTCTGGTTCCACGTAACACGCTGCTGAATGAGCAGTGGTGTGACATGTTGGAAGAGAACTCCGTTGACGCCGTTAAAGTACGTTCAGTAGTAAGCTGCGAAACCGACTTTGGCGTGTGCGCCAATTGCTACGGTCGCGATCTGGCTCGTGGTCATATCATCAACAAAGGTGAGGCCATCGGGGTTATCGCGGCACAGTCCATCGGTGAACCGGGTACACAGTTAACCATGCGTACGTTCCACATCGGTGGTGCGGCATCGCGTGCGGCAGCTGAGTCCAGCATTCAGGTGAAAAACAAAGGTAGCCTGAAACTGAGCAACGCGAAGTTCGTTGTGAACAGCAGCGGTAAATTGGTTATTACTTCACGTAATACCGAACTGAAGCTGATCGACGAATTCGGACGTACTAAAGAAAGCTATAAAGTGCCTTACGGTGCGGCAATGGCGAAAGGCGATGGCGCAGAAGTTAACGGTGGCGAAACCGTAGCTAACTGGGACCCGCATACCATGCCGGTTATCACCGAAGTGAGCGGTAACATTCGCTTCACCGATATGATCGACGGCCAGACGATTACTCGTCAGACCGACGAACTGACCGGTTTGTCTTCTATCGTGGTTCTGGATAGTGCAGAGCGTACCGGTAGCGGTAAAGACCTGCGTCCGGCACTGAAAATCGTTGATGACAAAGGCGAAGATGTTCTGATTCCAGGTACAGATATGCCTGCTCAGTACTTCCTGCCGGGCAAAGCGATCGTGCAGTTGGAAGATGGCGTGAAAATCAGTAGCGGTGATACCCTGGCGCGTATTCCTCAGGAATCCGGCGGTACCAAGGATATTACCGGTGGTCTGCCACGCGTAGCCGACCTGTTCGAAGCCCGTCGTCCGAAAGAGCCGGCTATTCTGGCAGAAATCAGCGGTATCATTTCCTTCGGTAAAGAAACCAAAGGTAAACGCCGTCTGGTGATTTCTCCGTTGGATGGCAGCGATGCTTACGAAGAGATGATTCCGAAATGGCGTCAGCTCAACGTGTTCGAAGGTGAAGTTGTGGAACGTGGTGACGTTGTTTCCGACGGCCCAGAATCTCCGCACGATATCCTGCGTCTGCGTGGCGTACATGCAGTAACGCGTTATATCACCAACGAAGTTCAGGAAGTTTACCGTCTGCAAGGCGTTAAGATTAACGATAAACACATCGAAGTTATCGTTCGTCAGATGTTGCGTAAAGGCACCATCGTTAACGCAGGCAGCACGGAGTTCCTGGAAGGCGA
This sequence comes from Pectobacterium carotovorum, assembly GCF_033898505.1. Classification (NCBI taxonomy): domain Bacteria; kingdom Pseudomonadati; phylum Pseudomonadota; class Gammaproteobacteria; order Enterobacterales; family Pectobacteriaceae; genus Pectobacterium; species Pectobacterium carotovorum. The sequence goes on from NZ_JAXAFK010000010.1 coordinate 18,294, forward strand.
GCAGGCAGAAGTGTCTCGCATCAAGATTGCCAACCGTCAGTTGGAAGCGGATGGCAAGATTACGGCAACATTCAGCCGCGATCTGCTGGGTATCACCAAAGCATCTCTGGCGACCGAGTCCTTCATTTCTGCGGCATCGTTCCAGGAAACCACTCGCGTACTGACCGAAGCCGCTGTTGCTGGTAAACGTGATGAACTGCGTGGCCTGAAAGAGAACGTTATCGTGGGTCGTCTGATCCCAGCGGGTACGGGTTATGCGTACCACCAGGATCGTCTGCGTCGCCGTCAGGCGGGTGAAGCGCCAATCGTGCCTCAGGTGAGTGCCGATGAAGCTTCTGCTAACCTGGCCGAACTGCTGAACGCAGGCTTTGGTAGCAGCGACGACGAATAAGTCTCTTTGCGCTGCACTACCATGCGGTAAATAACAAAAACCCCGGCTATTATGGTCGGGGTTTTTTTATGGCTGATTTCCTGCGGACGACCCGTCGCAAGCGACGTAGGCATGTCTTCCTGAAATTTTTTATAGCGCACATCCTTGTGCGCTACCTAAAGGCCGTCGCAAGCGACGTTAAAAATGTCATCCCTGAATTTTTTGTTGTACAGTAGTGTAAAGTAAATAGAACGGAACCGACATGGACACCTCAACTACGCCAACACTCTCACAGCCTGGCGGCTCAGTACCTCATCAGGATGATTCAATTTCATCTGGTAAAACCCTACAAACACAGTCAGTAAGCCATTCTCAACATAAAGCGAAACGTGCAGCGTGGGGCAGTTTTGTGGGAGCTGTTGTGGATTGGTATGATTTCTTGCTGTACGGAATTGTTGCCGCTCTTGTATTTAATACCGAATTTTTCCCGCAGGTCAGCCCGACAATGGGGACGCTGGCGGCATTTGGTACGTTTGGCGTTGGTTTTCTGTTCCGCCCGCTTGGCGGTATGGTGTTTGGGCACTTCGGCGATAAGCTAGGCCGTAAACGGATGTTGATGATCACGGTCTGGATGATGGGTATTTCCACTGCGCTGATTGGCCTGCTGCCGTCGTTTGATTCCATTGGCTGGTGGGCGCCGGTACTGCTGGTAATGCTGCGTGCAATTCAGGGATTTGCTGTCGGTGGCGAGTGGGGCGGTGCGGCGCTGTTGGCAGTAGAAAGCGCGCCAAAGAAGAAGAAAGCCTTTTACAGCAGCGGCGTACAGGTTGGTTTTGGCGTCGGGCTGTTGCTGGCTACAGGGTCGGTATCGCTGGTCAGTAATTTGACGACTAATGAGGAATTTATCACCTGGGGCTGGCGTTTGCCGTTCTTGTTCAGCCTGATTCTGGTCGCGATCGCCTGGTGGGTGCGTAACGGGATGGATGAGTCTCAGGAGTTTGAGGCGAATAAAACTCTGGGAGAAAGAGCAAACAAACTGCGTTCGTTCCCTATTATGGAAGCACTGCGCCAGCACCCGAAGGCCTTTCTGCTGATTATTGCGCTACGGCTTGGAGAACTGCTGACGATGTATATCGTCACCGCGTTTGCCCTCAACTACTCCACCACCCATCTTGGGCTATCGCGAGATATCTTCCTGAATATCGGGCTGCTGGTGGGGGCGATCAGCTGTGTGTCTATCCCGTTCTTTGCCTATCTGGCGGATAGCTTTGGTCGCCGTCGGATCTACGTTACCGGTGCGCTGATTGGTGCCGTGAGTGCAGTGCCATTCTTTATGGCGCTGGAAAGCCATAACACGCTGCTGATTCTGTTCTTTGCCATCATGCTGGCGAATATTGCCCACGATATGATTGTTAGCGTACAGCAGCCGATGTTTACGGAACTATTTGGTACAGCTTATCGCTATAGCGGAGCGGGTGTAGGTTATCAGGTCGCCAGCGTGGTCGGCGGCGGGTTTACGCCTTTTATCGCTGTGCTGTTAGTACAGTTTATGGATGGTTCATGGCACGCGGTGGCGGCTTACCTTGCCATTGGTTGTTTGCTGTCAGCGATTGTCGGGATGCAGATGAAAGCAAAACCAGCGGACGCTTTACCTCACTAATATCCCCATCTCTCTAATCCAAAATGCCGATACAGATGCAGTGTCTGTATCGGCACATTTCTACTGTTTGTTGTCTATTATTCTCTGCGCCGGTGTTATCTGAACCGATCGAGATCGCTTCGCTTCAGCCCGATATCCTTAAGCCCGTCATCGCTCATATTTCGTAGTATCTTCAGCGTTTGTGCCCTTGCCCGCCAGGCTTTCCACAAGCGGTACGGCAAAATCAGCATTAGCCAGAACGGTGACTCGCGGAACGGTTTTTGTGATCGATTTTCATGAAATTCCATATTTTCCCCCTCGCCAGTGAATGATCGCTATGATGGGGCGAAAGGTATTTTCAATACAGACTCAAAAAATCCATTTTTTTAGCATACAGATTGTGTGATATTGCATCTGAATGGTGATTTTTATTTGAATCTGTACTGGTTGTGGTTGGGTATCTTAATAGAGGACGATACTGATGACGCGTTATCAACACCTTGCCGGGCTGTTAGAACAGCGGATCGAACAAGGGCTGTACCAAAGTGGAGAGCGCCTGCCTTCGGTACGGGCGCTGAGTACAGAACATGGTGTAAGCATCAGTACCGTACAGCAGGCCTACCATCTGCTGGAAACCCGGCAGTTGATTATGCCGCAGCCGCGTTCGGGATATTTTGTCACGCCGCGTAAGGCAACGCCGCCTGTACCCGCGCTAACGCGTCCTGCCCAGCGTCCGGTTGAGATCACGCAGTGGGAATCGGTACTGGAACTGGTGAACGTGCGTTTGGAAACTAACGTGCTGAAATTTGGTAGCGGAATGCCGGATGTAAGCCAGCCGACCATCAAACCACTGTGGAAAGAGATGGCTCGCCTCTGCCAGTATCAGGATTCCCGCATCTTACAATATGACAGCGTATATGGCGTGCCTGCGCTGCGTGAGCAGATTGCCCGTCTTACCGTGGACTGCGGCTGCCAGCTGACTCAAGATGATATTGTGGTCACGACCGGATGTCAGGAAGCCCTATTTGTTGCCGTCCGCGCCGTTTGTCAGCCTGGCGATATCGTGGCCGTTGAATCACCCGCTTTTCCAGGCACGATGCAGATCCTTCGTGGGCTGGATATCAAAGCGATCGAGATCCCAACCGATTCAGTGACGGGGATCAGCCTCGAAGCGTTGAGGCTGGCGCTGGATCAATGGCCGATCAAGGCCGTCCTGCTGGTGCCGAGCTGTAATAACCCGCTTGGCTTCATCATGCCAGATGCCCGCAAGAAATCGCTGGTGACGCTGGCGCAGCATTTTGATATCGCGATTATTGAAGATGATGCTTATGGTGAACTGGCCTATGAATATCCGCGCCCCCGCGCGATAAAGTCGTTTGATGAGGATGGACGTGTGCTGCTGTGCAGCTCGTTTTCAAAGAACCTGGCGCCCGGTTTGCGCGTTGGCTGGATTGCCCCAGGGCGCTATCTGGAACGGGTCATCCATACAAAATACATCAGTACGGGATCGACGGTAGTACAGCCGCAGCTTGCGGTGGCGGAGTTTATTCGTCAGGGACACTATCAGCCCCATCTGCGCCGTATGCGCGCCCAGTACAAAGCCAATCTGAGTACGTTCACCTGCTGGGTGCGTGAGTATTTTCCGTCCAATATTTGCGTCAGTCGTCCGCAGGGGGGATTCCTGGTGTGGATTGAACTGCCTGAATATTTTGATTCGCTCAAGCTCACCCGTGAGGTCAGAAAAGCCGGCATACAGATCGCCGCTGGCTCGCTATTCTCCGCCTCGGGGAAATACCGTAACTGTATTCGACTCAATTATGCCAATCGCTTTACGGAAGAGATGAGGGAAGGGCTGCGTATCGTGGGCAGTGAGGTTGCGAAGATGATGCACACGTCTCCTGACCAAAGCGATTTTTACGGGAAGGGCCGATACGGGTAAGGATAAGCCCCGTATCGGCGGGTTGATGTGCAGAACCGATAAGTGGCAAACGGCTCCGGCCAGCAAGCTCCGTAACGCTCTGGCTTGCCAACGACGCTACTGTATTCTTCGTCACAGACTGTGGCGATAGGCCGAATGCCATGTTGCGCGGCGCTATCCTGAGAATGTTGTCTTCCGTGTAATTCTCACTTTGGCTTGCGAGCCGCATCCCAAATCATAGGTATCACTCATACCGAGCGCTGAAGATCCGAGATACGAGGGCTACCACGGTGATGAGGTGTCCCTGCGGGAACCTCATCACCGTGTTTCCCTCTCATTTCACGCTTAATTGACCCATGTCAGGCGTATCGCCGTCTTATCTGCTCAATAACTTATCCGCTGAGTGACTATCGGCCTAAATAACCGTCCCAGTCTTTCCATACGGGCTGGAGACCTGCGCGCACGATGGCCTGTGCTACGTCTTCAGGACGTCGTGAATCATGGGGGGAAAACTGTTCCAGTTCAGGATGGTCATCGGCATAGCCACCCGGCTGGGTTTTGGAAAAGGCGCTGACGTTGTTAATCGCGATAGGAATGGCATGATCGCGAAAGAACGGTGATTCGCGCGTGGAGAGCGACAATTCAATATCCGGTGACAGCAACCGGAATGCGCAAATCACCTGCATGAGCTGGGCTTCATCCATAATCGATGCCGGTTCAATGCCGCCCGCACAGGGGCGCAGGCGCGGGAATGAGATGGAATACCGGCTCTGCCAGTAGCTTTGTTGCAAGTGCAGCAGGTGTTCCGCCACCATGTAGCAGTCGGTGCGCCAGCTATTGGACAGGCCGATTAAGGCACCCAGCCCGATCTTGTCGATCCCGGCTCGACCAAGCCGATCCGGTGTGGCGAGCCGCCAGTGGAAATCCTGCTTTTGTCCTTTTAGATGGTGCAGTTGGTAGGTCGCCGGATGATAGGTTTCCTGATAGACCATGACGCCATCCAGACCCAGTGCTTTTAATTCGGCGTACTCGTCCTGCGACAAGGGTTGAACTTCAATCATCAGCGAACTGAAAAGCGGCCGGATCAGCGGAAAGACACGACGAAAATAGTCCATGCCTACTTTACGCTGGTGTTCGCCAGTCACGAGCAACAGGTGTTCAAACCCCAGTTTCTTGATAGCGGCGCATTCACGCAGGATTTCTGCCTCATCCAGTGTCTTCCGCTTGATCTGGTTGCTCATCGAAAAGCCGCAGTAGGTACAATCGTTAGAGCACAGATTGGACAGATACAGCGGTACATAGAAACTCACCGTATTGCCGAAGCGCTGTCGAGTGAGCTGCTGTGCTCGCTGGGCTAACGGTTCCAGATAGGCGCTGGCGGCAGGTGAAATGAGCGCCATAAAATCGTCACGCGTCAAGTGTGGCGCAGTGAGCGCCCGTTCAACATCCTGTGCGGTTTTACCGTTGATGCGCAGCGTCAAGTCATCCCAGTCGAGCTGTTCCCAGACGGTTTGAAAATCAACGCTCATCACTCCGCCCCTTCCGTTTGCCGATGCAGGAAACCGGTGAGTGGGCTGGTGGCGCTGGCGACGAACTGTTTACTTCCCAGACCGGCCTGACGAGCAAGGCCACCTGCCTCGACCGCCAGCCGGAATGCGTGCGCCATAGCCACTGGATCGCGAGCAACCGCGATGGCCGTATTGACCAGAACGGCATCGGCTCCCATTTCCAGCGCGTCGGCCGCATGGCTGGGGGCGCCAATGCCCGCATCGACTATTACCGGAATGCGTGCCTGTTCGATGATGATGCGGAGAAAATCACGCGTTTGTAGCCCCTGATTGGAGCCAATCGGTGCGCCGAGAGGCATCACTGCCGCGCAGCCGACCTCTTCCAGCCGTTTGCACAGTACCGGGTCGGCCCCGCAGTAAGGCAGTACCGTGAATCCTTCTTTTACCAGCTGTTCGGCGGCCTTCAGGGTTTCGATAGGGTCGGGCAGCAGGTATTTCACATCGGGGTGAATTTCCAGCTTTAGCCAGCGAGTGCCCAATGCTTCACGCGCCAGTCGGGCGGCAAAAATGGCTTCTTCTGCGGTTTTGGCCCCCGATGTATTCGGCAGCAGCTTAATGCCGAGCTGGCGTAGTGGGGCGAGAATGGCATCGTTGCCGCCGTTCAGGTCAACGCGTTTCATCGCGATGGTCACGAGCTGTGAACCGGAGGCCTCGAGTGCTGCTAGCATCAGTTCTGGTGTGGCGAATTTCCCGGTGCCGGTCAGCAGCCGTGAAGTTAATGTCGTATCGGCAATGTGCAGCATGTCATCCTCCCGCGATTGCCTGAAAAAGCAAAATATCATCACCGTCCTGAACCTGATGCTGTGACCAAGTGGCGTGCGGGATAATGGTTTGATTGATGGCCAGCGCTGTGCCAGGCTGGAGCCGGTTTATCTGGCTTAGCAGCGCTTCAACCGTGATGGCCTCTGGGAACTCAAAGGGCTCATCATTCAGCGTGATTCTCATGCTGTTCCCCCGCATACCGAGCAATGGGGCGCGCGTGTGAGCTGGAGCGTGTTCCAGCTCTGCTGTTTGCCATTGAACATTCTCAGCTTGCCGTCCAGCGCGGACGGCATACCGGCCAGCAGCTTGATCGCTTCCAGCGCCTGAAGTGTGCCAATTACGCCGACCACCGGACCCAGCACGCCTGCGGTACGGCAGTTGCGCTGTGGTTCCGCCGTATCGGGATACAGACAGGCGTAGCAGCCAGCGTGATAAGGTGGCATGAAGACGGCGAGCTGCCCGCTGAAACCGACGGCACTCCCGCTGATTAGCGGCTTGCCTGCGTTAAAGCAGGCGGCGTTAACCGCGTGGCGAGTGGTCATGTTGTCGCTGCAATCCAACACCAGATCGGCGCGGCTGACGGCATTATCTAGTGTCTCACCACTAAGCCTTTCAGTGAGTGCGATGGCTTCCGAGTGCGGATTTAACGCCTGTAGCTGACGCTGGGCCAGCACGGCTTTGGGCTTGTCGGTTTCGCTGGTGCGATACAGAATCTGGCGTTGCAGGTTGCTGATATGCAGTGCGTCATCGTCGGCAAGCAGCAGCGTGCCGATCCCTGCGGCAGCCAGATAGAGCGAAGCGGGCGCGCCCAGCCCACCTAGTCCGACCAGCAGAACGCTGGCGGCTTTGAGCTTCTCCTGACCTTCCGGGCCAATATCTTCCAGCATGAGCTGACGGCTGTAGCGCATGAACTCGCCGTCGCTCAGCCCGGCTGGCGTAGAGTGGTGATGCGTTACCATGTTATGCCTCCCGCCCTTCAATCATCCTGAGTAGCGTTGCCGTCGCCTGACGCCAGTCCGGTGCCTGCGTAATGGCGCTGACGACGGCAATACTGCCGACGCCTGTTTTTAGCACCGCAGGGACTCTATCGATGCTGATACCGCCGATCGCAACGGTGGGAAAACGGCCTTGCAGATCGGTTATGTGTCGCGTCAGTTCGGCCAGCCCCTGCGGCGCTGATGGCATTTCTTTGGTTTGCGTAGGGAAAATATGCCCCAGTGCGATGTAGGACGGGTTTATCGCCACCGCGCGCGCCAGTTCACGATCGTCGTGTGTGGAAATGCCCAAGCGCAGGCCAGCTTGTTTAATCGCAGCCAGATCGGCGGTATCCAGATCTTCCTGACCCAGATGTACGCCGTACGCCTGATGTTTTACGGCTAATCTCCAATAGTCGTTGATGAAAAGCTGCGCCTGATAGCGGCGACCCAAGGCGATCGCTTGGATCACATCGGCTTCAGCTTGTTCATCTGACCGAGCTTTGATCCTCAACTGGATCGTTTTTACCCCGACGCTGAGTAGTCGCTCGATCCACTCCACGCTATCGACGACGGGATAGAGCCCCAGCCGCTGCGCCGTTGGGGCAAAAGGCGTCGAGTCCGTCATTTGCTTTCCTCGGTTTGCAGGCTGGTGGCGCTGTGATAAAGCTCGCTGCCGCGCGAGCGGAATTCTTGCGACATTTGCGCCATACCCACTTCGATCGGTTTGGCTTCCGCTTCCTGTTTCGCGGCGTAGTCGCGTACTTCCTGTGAGATTTTCATCGAGCAGAATTTGGGGCCGCACATAGAACAGAAGTGAGCGACTTTACCGGATTCTTGTGGCAGCGTTTCATCGTGGTAGGCGCGTGCCGTTTGGGGATCGAGCGCCAGATTGAATTGGTCTTCCCAGCGGAATTCAAAACGCGCCTTCGACATAGCGTTATCACGAATCTGCGCGCCGGGGTGACCTTTTGCCAAATCGGCAGCGTGGGCGGCGATCTTGTAGGTAATTAACCCCTGTTTAACGTCGTCTTTGTTCGGCAGGCCTAGATGTTCTTTCGGTGTGACATAACAGAGCATCGCGCAGCCGAACCAGCCGATCATGGCGGCGCCGATGCCGGAGGTGAAGTGATCGTAACCCGGTGCGATATCGGTGGTTAATGGGCCGAGCGTATAGAACGGCGCTTCATGGCAGTGCTCCAACTCTTCGGTCATGTTGCGGCGGATCATCTGCATCGGAACGTGGCCGGGGCCTTCGATCATCACCTGTACGTCGTATTCCCAGGCGATTTTGGTCAGCTCGCCCAGTGTATGCAGTTCGGCAAATTGGGCTTCGTCGTTGGCGTCCTGAATGGAGCCGGGGCGTAAGCCGTCCCCTAGCGACAGCGCGACATCATAGGCGGCACAGATTTCACAGATTTCGCGGAAGTGCTCGTACAGGAAGCTCTCTTTGTGATGCGACAGGCACCACTTCGCCATAATGGAACCGCCGCGTGAGACGATGCCGGTCAGGCGTTTAGCCGTCATCGGCACATAGCGTAACAACACGCCAGCGTGGATGGTAAAGTAGTCCACGCCCTGTTCTGCCTGCTCCAGCAGCGTGTCGCGGAACATTTCCCAGTTCAGATTTTCCGCCACGCCGTTCACTTTTTCCAGCGCCTGATAGATCGGTACGGTTCCGATCGGCACGGGACTGTTACGCAGAATCCACTCGCGGGTTTCATGAATATAGCGGCCGGTTGAGAGGTCCATCACCGTATCCGCGCCCCAACGGGTAGACCAGACCAGCTTTTCCACCTCTTCTTCGATGGAGGACGTCACGGCGGAATTGCCGATATTGGCGTTAACCTTCACCAGAAAATTGCGGCCGATAATCATTGGTTCTGATTCTGGGTGGTTGATGTTGGAAGGAATAATGGCGCGCCCGGCGGCCACTTCCTGACGGACAAATTCCGGCGTGATGTTTTCCGGCAGAAGGGCGCCAAAACTCTGGCCCGGATGCTGCTGGCGCAGCACGTCAGTGCGAATGCGCTCGCGCCCCATATTTTCACGAATGGCGATAAATTCCATTTCTGGGGTAACGATGCCCTGCCGCGCATAGTGGAGTTGGGTGACGCGTTTGCCTGCTTTGGCACGTAGCGGCCGTGGCAAGTGTTCGAAACGCAGATGATCCAGTCCTGCATCTGCCAGACGCTGCTGGGTGAAATCGGAACTGACGCCGGATAGCGCTTCGGTGTCGTGACGTTCGGCAATCCAGCTGGCGCGCAGCTTCGCTAACCCAACGCGGACATCGGGTTGGGCGACGGGGTCGCCATAAGGCCCTGACGTATCGTAAACCGGGATCGGTTCATTGGGTTCGTATTGAGGATTGTCTTTGCCGCCGCCGAGTAGCGTCGGGCTGAGCTGAATTTCTCGCATTGGCACGCGAATATCGTCGCGTGAACCTGCAAGGTAGATACGGCTGGAATTAGGGAAAGCCGTTCCCTGCAAGGTATCGATAAATTGCTGGGCAGCGGCACGCTGCTCGCGGCGACCCGATTTGGATGCTGTAGATAGCTGTGGTTTTGTAGACAATGGTTCTGTAGACATAGCAAGTTCCTGTAAGACGTAAAGGGAAGATTGCTTGTCTGGAGCCCGGAGGGAGTAATAAGGGTATTGGGCATCAGAGCAGGTATGTAGGAATACGCAGCCTTGGGCTCAATGAGGTGCATTACTCTTGTTCCCTTCGCAGGTATTAACCCGATCAGGTTCCGCGGATCCCGAATTAACGGTCTCAGCCTGTGCGCTCATAGGTTTCGTAAAACGATTGATTTCGTAAAACAAAACACGAGCACGCTAGGCACTCCGACAAGATATGCCCGTTTCTTAAACGGGCCAATAAAACCCCTACACTGTATGTCGGCAAAACACGGATGTCAAAGCATGCCGGTTTTGCCTGTGCAGCGTATAGCGATGTTCTTAAATAACGCTAAATGACCGCTAGTTGTCGTAAACCAGACGGATCATGTTGTCTTCTAACGTAAAACGCTCTTCCAGAGCTTCACCGACGCTGGAAAGTGCCTGCTGAAATTCGAGGCAGTTATCATGGTCGATAGCCGTCGCCAGATGGTTATCGTAAAACGCCATGATTTGCTGCGTGTTGTTTTGCAGGGCGAGGTCGAGCTGAGTGGAAAGGGCTAAGAGCTGTTCGCTGTGTGTCGCTGCTTCATGCAGCATCTTTTCGTATAAATGAAAGTGGCCAGTAGAAAGGTAATCCACCAGGTTCTGGCAAAAATTATCCAATGCTTCTTCATCCAGAAGAGAAAGCGCTTCCTTGTTCGGCTTGATGCCAACCAGATGATAGTAAGCCACCAGAAGCTGCTTACGCGCTTGTAGCCATTGGTCGATTAACGCATTATTGCCACCAACGTATTCAGTCAGACTTTGTAGCTGGTTTAGCATTGTTGACTCCGTGAACGGTAAGAAATAACTGAAATCCCAGTTATAAAACTTATGTAATCACTCTGAATGTAAAATGCCAGTGAAGTGGCAGTGGAGCAATAAAAAGATATGGAACAGACGCTAAAAGGTGATGAGACCGGCTGGTGGGTGGTTAGCGATGCGGTACAAATCTGGCTACCCCAGGGAGAATTACCGTGTGGAACGGCGACGAAATGGTCTTTGCAGGGGAAAACGGCTCGCCAAATCGGCGAATGGCAAGAACAGCCTGTCTGGCTGGTGTGTCAGGGCCGGGATTCCGATATGGCATCGGTTCGCCAACTGCTCGATCAGGACGTGGGCTTATTCCAACTGGCGGGGCGAGGCGTACAGCTGGCTGAGTTCTATCGTTCTCATCGTTTTTGCGGTTACTGCGGTCATGAAATGGTGCGGAGTAAAACGGAACTGGCGTGCTTATGTCACCACTGCAAAGAGCGTTATTATCCGCAGATTGCGCCCTGCATCATTGTCGCGATTCGCCGTGGCGAGGAAATCTTGCTGGCGCAGCACAACCGGCATCGCGGAAACATGTACACCGTGCTGGCCGGGTTTGTGGAAGTGGGCGAAACGCTGGAACAGACAGTTGTGCGCGAGGTGATGGAAGAGAGCCAAATCCAGATAAAAAACCTGCGCTACGTGAGTTCGCAGCCCTGGCCCTTCCCGCATTCGTTGATGATGGCGTTTATGGCTGAGTATGCGGGGGGAGAAATCAAGCACGACCCGAAAGAGCTGCGTGACGCGGGCTGGTTCCGCTTTGACCAACTCCCGCAGTTGCCCCCGCCGGGCACTGTGGCGCGTCGGCTTATCGAGGATACGGTGGTGTTGTGTCGCGCTTATCACGAGAACGAAGGCTGACGTGGTACTATTTGCGCCATGAATGACTCGCGTACACAACGTACTCGCGTCATAGCGTATTCGTTTTATAAAGCGTTCGTTTTATAACGCATCCGTTTCATCACATCTATCCGGTGTCGAACCGCCGTGAGGTTGAAAGGAAAAGAACATGACTGATCTGAAAAACGATCGCTACTTGCGGGCGTTATTGCGCCAACCCGTTGATGTCACCCCGGTATGGATGATGCGTCAGGCGGGGCGTTATTTGCCGGAATATAAGGCAACGCGCGCGCAGGCGGGTGATTTTATGTCACTGTGTAAAAACGCAGAACTGGCTTGCGAAGTCACGTTACAACCTTTACGACGCTATGCGCTGGATGCGGCGATCCTGTTCTCCGATATCCTGACTATTCCTGACGCCATGGGCTTAGGGCTCTATTTTGAAGCAGGGGAAGGCCCACGCTTTCACTCTCCCATCACGTCTCATGCCGATGTAGTTAACCTGCCGATTCCCGATCCTGAGCAGGAACTCGGTTATGTGATGAACGCAGTGCGGACGATCCGTAAAAACCTCGCCGGTGAAGTGCCGTTGATCGGTTTCTCGGGCAGCCCGTGGACGCTGGCGACCTATATGGTTGAAGGCGGTAGCAGCAAAGCATTTACCGTCATCAAGAAAATGATGTTCGCTGAGCCTAAAACGTTACACCTGCTGCTGGATAAGCTGGCTGATAGCGTCATTCTTTATCTCAACGCGCAAATTCGCGCTGGCGCGCAGGCAGTGATGGTATTCGATACCTGGGGCGGCGCGCTGAGCGGACGTGACTACAAAGAATTCTCCCTGCGGTACATGCATAAGATTGTTGATGGTTTACTGCGTGAAAACGAAGGCCGCCGTGTGCCAGTGACACTCTTTACCAAAGGTGGAGGCCAGTGGCTGGAGGCAATGGCAGAGACGGGCTGCGACGCGCTGGGTCTGGACTGGACGAGCGATATTGCCGACGCTCGCCGCCGCGTGGGCGATAAAGTGGCGCTACAGGGAAATATGGATCCGTCGATGTTGTATGCCGATCCGGCACGGATCGAGCAGGAAGTGGCGTCGATCCTCGCAGAGTTTGGACAAGGCAACGGGCATGTTTTCAATCTGGGGCATGGCATTCATCAGGACGTGCCGCCGGAGCATGCCGGCGTGTTTGTTGAGGCTGTCCATCGGTTGTCTCGCCCTTATCACGCATGATTCACAGGAGGTGATGTGATTGATACACAACAGCTGCGGGCTGAGCAACTGGCCCGCGCTTCTGATGTGATTCGGCACGACGATTTACCTTTTGAGCAGCCCGCGTTTATCGCGGGTGCAGATGTTGGCTTTGAGCAAGAAGGCTCGGTCACTCGCGCTGCGATTGCGGTAATGCGCTATCCTTCGTTGGAACTGGTAGAATACAAGATTGCGCGTATCAGCACGACGATGCCCTATATCCCCGGTTTTCTTTCATTTCGCGAATGCCCTGGGCTGCTTGCCGCGTGGGCATTGCTTGAACAGAAACCCGATCTGCTGTTTGTCGATGGGCATGGGATTTCTCACCCTCGACGCCTCGGCGTTGCCAGCCATTTTGGCCTGCTGGTTGATGTTCCGACGATTGGCGTGGCAAAAAGTCGGCTGTGTGGCCGATTTGAACCGTTGGCGGAGAGCGTCGGCAGTCAGCAGCCGTTACTGGATAAAGGCGAACAGATTGGCTGGGTATGGCGTAGCAAAGCGCGCTGTAATCCGCTGTTTGTGGCGACGGGGCATCGAGTGGGTCAGGACAGTGCATTACACTGGGTGCAACGTTGCATGCGCGGCTACCGTTTACCGGAGCCGACCCGCTGGGCTGATGCTGTTGCATCGAATCGTCCCGCATTTGTGCGTTGGCAACGGCAGCAAGCCGCTAACGTATTGTCGTAAAACTTTAGGAATTCAGGCATAGGGCGTCACTGTGATTTCAGGTACACTGCCGTCCGTCGCTGTTAATGAGCATAAAAATGTTACGTAACCCCATTCATTTACGTCTGGAAAAATTGGCAAGCTGGCAACATGTCACTTTCATGGCATGTCTTTGTGAACGTATGTATCCCAACTACCACGAATTCTGTCATCAAACAGAGTTCGGCGATGCGATGGTTTACCGCCGCATTCTCGATCTGGTATGGGAAACACTGGTTGTTAAAGATGCGAAGGTTAATTTCGATAGCCAGTTGGAAAAGCTGGAAGAAGCGATTCCTGCTGCGGAAGATTACGATCTTTACGGCGTCTACCCGGCTATTGATGCCTGTATCGCGTTGGGCGAGCTGATTCATTCGCGTTTAAGCGGTGCAACGCTCGAACATGCGATAGCGATTAGCGAAACGTCTATCCGCACGGTTGCCATGTTGGAAATGACGCAGGCAGGCAAAGAAATGACCGACGATGAGCTAAAGGTTTTGCCTGCAATTGAAGAAGAATGGGACATCCAATGGGAGATTTTTCGCCTGTTGGCGGCCTGTGAAGAACGCGACATTGAGCTAATAAAAGGGCTCCGTTCCGATCTGCGCGAGGCCGGAAGTAGTAACATCGGGATAAATTTGCATCAATAACGCGATAAAACGTGATTTAAGGCCTGAAATGGCCTGTCTTAAGGCTTCACATTCGCACCCTGTCTGGTCTACATTTGGGGGGCGTAAAAAAAGTGGCTGTCGGTGCGTGTATGCAGGAGAGTGCTACCACACCCTGAAAAGGGAGATGGCATATCCGTCGCACTCGATGCTTAGCAAGCGATAAACACACTGTAAGGATAACTTATGAATAAGACTCAACTGATTGATGTAATTGCGGACAAAGCTGATCTGTCAAAAGCACAGGCTAAAGCAGCTCTGGAATCAACTCTGGCGGCAATTACCGAGTCTCTGAAAGAAGGTGATGCAGTACAATTAGTTGGTTTTGGTACGTTTAAAGTCAACCATCGTAATGAGCGCACTGGCCGCAACCCACAAACCGGTAAAGAAATCAAAATTGCTGCTGCCAACGTGCCAGCGTTTGTTTCTGGCAAGGCTCTGAAAGACGCTGTTAAATAAGCCCATGTCGGTTAAAAGTTTAAGCAGAGGGGCGTTTTCGCCCCTTTTGCTTTTACGACGTTTGTGTGGAGCAGGCCTCGTGCTGACTGCCGTGGTGGCCTGTGGTAGCCGCACCGCACCGCCGGAATTTTTCGCCAGCGGTTACGTTGCCGATCGCGGTATCGTGCGTTTGTGGCGTAAAGACGATGCGCAGAATACGACGGCGCTGACCACCGTGTTCAACCCGCTTCAGGGCAACGGCCTGGTGGTGACTCGCTATACGTTCCAGCAGGATAAGCTGAGTGAGATACAGCGTAATCAGCTCGGCGCGCAAAAAGAAGATATGCGCTTGCGCTTTGCAGAAGATGGAACCGTCAGCTTTATGCAACGGCAACTTGCCGAAAGGCGTGAATCGGTTTCTGATGATGATGTCGCGCTCTACCAGTTTGATGCTAAGCGCATGCTGGAGTTGAGCGATGTACTGCGTGCAGGCAAGGTGACGCTAAAACAAGGGAAATGGCTGGAAGGGCAGGTTCAGTCTTGTGACGGTACGGTAGTTCGCCCTGATTTTGACAATGATTCGCGTGAATGGATCGCGGAGCAGAAAGTGCATGCAACGCGCCCGCTAAATGTCGCGTGGCTGGAAGCACCGGAAGGGACGCAGTTATTGCTGGTGGTGGAAGATGATGTTTGCCAGTGGGAACCCAAATAGCTATTAGCTATAAAAAACCCGGATTTCTCCGGGCTTCAGTATTTATCAGACAATCGTTATCAGATCGCCTATCAGGCTTGCTCGCGCTCAATGGCTCGATAGCCGATGTCTTTTCGACAGAATACCCCTTGCCACTGAATACCCGCTGCGATTTCGTAAGCGCGCTGCTGCGCTTCAGCGACGGTATTGCCCAGTGCGGTGACGCACAGTACACGGCCGCCGTTGGTAACAACATTAATACCGTTCAGCTTAGTACCAGCATGGAAGACCTTACCATCTTCGGTATCCTGCTGCGGTAAACCGGAAATCACATCACCCGTGTTGTAGTCAGCCGGGTAGCCGCCTGCGGCCAATACCACGCCCAGAGACGGACGTTCATCCCAAACGGAATCTTTCTGGTCTAGCGTGCCGTCACAGGCTGCCAGACACAGTTCCACCAGATCGGAACGCAGACGCAGCATAATTGGCTGTGTTTCTGGATCGCCAAAGCGGCAGTTGAATTCGATCACTTTTGGCTGACCATCGGCAGAAATCATCAGGCCCGCATACAGGAAACCGACGTAGGTATTTCCCTCTGCGGCCATGCCGTTTACGGTTGGCCAAATTACCTGATCCATCACTCGCTGGTGGATTTCATCAGTCACGACCGGGGCTGGAGAATAAGCACCCATTCCGCCAGTATTTGGGCCCGTATCTTTATCCCCAACGCGTTTATGATCCTGACTGGTTGCCATCGGCAGCACATTCTTGCCATCCACCATCACGATGAAGCTGGCTTCTTCGCCATCAAGGAATTCTTCCACCACGATACGGTGTCCGGCATCGCCGAATGCATTTCCTGCCAGCATATCCTGAATGGCGTTTTCTGCTTCCTGCAACGTCATGGCGACAATGACACCTTTACCGGCGGCTAGTCCGTCGGCCTTGATGACGATCGGTGCGCCTTTGCTGCGTACATAGGCCAGCGCGGGTTCAACTTCAGTGAAGTTCTGGTATTCCGCTGTCGGGATGCTGTGGCGTGCCAGAAAATCTTTAGTGAAGGCTTTAGAACCTTCCAGCTGTGCTGCGCCCTGTGTTGGGCCAAAGATTTTTAGGCCTGCACTCTGAAATGCATCAACAACACCAAGAACTAACGGTGTTTCTGGGCCAACGATGGTTAAGTCAATGCGGTTTTCTTGCGCAAAAGCGACGAGCGCTGGAATATCGGTTGCGGCGATATCGACGTTGGTCAGCGCTGGCTCAAGCGCAGTGCCCGCATTTCCCGGAGCGACATAAACGTGTTTTGCCAGAGGGGACTGTGCGGCTTTCCAGGCCAGCGCGTGCTCGCGTCCGCCATTACCAATTACTAAAATGTTCATTTCGGTCAGCTCCAGAATTAATGGCGGAAGTGGCGCATGTCGGTAAAGATCATCGCAATGCCGTGTTCGTTGGCGGCGGCAATGACTTCATCATCGCGAATGGACCCACCAGGTTGGATCACGCAGGTAATGCCAACGGCCGCAGCGGCATCAATGCCATCACGGAATGGGAAGAACGCATCAGATGCCATAGCAGAACCTTTTACCTCCAGCCCTTCATCGCCCGCTTTGATTCCGGCGATTTTTGCTGAATAAACGCGGCTCATCTGACCGGCACCTATTCCGATGGTCATATTGTCGCGTGCATACACAATCGCATTGGATTTAACGAATTTAGCCACTTTCCAGCAGAAGAGAGCGTCGCGTAATTCCTGCTCGCTCGGCTGGCGTTCGGTCACGACACGCAGTTGAGACGCATCAACCATGCCCAGATCGCGATCCTGTACCAGCAAACCGCCGTTGACGCGTTTGAAATCCAGACCAGCAACACGTTGCTGCCAATTGCCACAGGTCAGGACGCGTACGTTTTGTTTGGCAGCGGTCACCTTCAATGCGGCCTCGCTGGCAGATGGCGCAATAATCACTTCGACAAACTGACGGCTGATAATAGCCTGCGCCGTTTCTTCATCCAGTTCACGGTTGAAAGCGATAATGCCGCCGAATGCGGATGTTGGGTCGGTTTTATAGGCGCGTTCGTAGGCATCAAGGATTGAGCCGCCAATTGCTACACCACATGGATTCGCATGTTTAACTATAACGCAGGCCGGTTCGGCAAATTCTTTCACGCATTCCAGCGCCGCATCGGTATCGGCGATGTTGTTATAAGACAGTGCCTTTCCTTGTAACTGTGTAGCCGTCGCGACAGAAGCCTCGCTAATATTCTCTTCTATATAGAAGGCAGCTTGCTGATGGCTGTTCTCGCCGTAGCGCATGTCCTGCTTTTTGATGTAGTTCAGGTTCAACGTTCGTGGGAAGTTACCTGATGGTTTATCGGTTTCACCGTGGTAAGGAGGAACCAGTGCGCCAAAGTAGTTGGCAATCATGCTGTCGTACGCGGCAGTGTGTTCGAAGGCTTTGATCGCTAAATCGAAACGGGTTTCGTAGGTCAGTGAACCTTCGTTGGCGTCGATTTCATTAATGATGGCGCTGTAGTCGCTGCTCTTGACCACGATAGCGACATCTTTATGGTTCTTAGCGGCGGAGCGAACCATCGTCGGGCCGCCGATATCGATATTCTCGACGGCGTCTTCTAATGTGCAGTTCTCACGAGCTACGGTCTGGGCAAACGGATACAGATTCACTACAACGATATCGATCGGCTTAATGTCATGCTGCGTCATGATCGCATCATCTTGATCGCGCCGTCCCAGAATACCGCCGTGTACTTTCGGGTGCAGGGTCTTTACACGCCCATCCATCATTTCCGGGAAGCCAGTGTAGTCAGAGACTTCAGTCACTGCTAGGCCAGCATCAGCCAGCAAACGGGCGGTTCCTCCGGTTGAAAGGAGCTCGACGCCACGGTGGGAAAGAGCTTGAGCAAATTCGACAATACCTGCTTTGTCAGAAACGCTGAGCAGAGCGCGGCGAATTGGACGGCGTTGTTGCATGATGATGTTATCCCCTGGATTTGGGTAGTCAGTAAAGAACGGTATGTGAATATCGTCTTTGTCAGAGCAATAATTGCGGAATAAAGAGAAATATTCAGTTAGCGTTCGCAAAAATACGACGATTTTGAACGGGGTGAATTGTAGCGAAAACGTTTGCGTGATGCTCGTCAATTTTTGAGTAGAATGCTTTCTGTGGATAAATTTGTGCAAAAAAAGGTATAAGGAGGGGTTTTGCTGTGGAATGCAGCAAACAGTCATTTTTCTTTAAAATACCTATTGCGACAGGTCGAGAAGTCCCTATAATGCGCCTCCATCGACACGGCGCTGTGATTCACAACCGGGTCGGTAAAGAAAGAGAAAACGCTTTAAAATAAGCGTTGACTCTGAAGGTGAAAAGCGTAATATACGCCACCTCGCGAAG
>NZ_JAXAFK010000011.1 GCF_033898505.1 Pectobacterium carotovorum
CTAAGACTGAACCGGGAACATTCACACTCCAGGTTTTGCCATCCGCATTCACCGTCGTCTGGTAGGTCTCGGTACCGACCTTAACGGTCACCGCATCACCCGCTTTCACGTCGTTATCAACTTTACCAGTCACCACAATGGTCTGGCCGGACTCACTGGCATTGATGACGTTATCGCTGGTGACATTGTCGATAGTAATCGACGCCGTTGGT
Organism: Pectobacterium carotovorum; assembly: GCF_033898505.1. Lineage (NCBI taxonomy): Bacteria > Pseudomonadati > Pseudomonadota > Gammaproteobacteria > Enterobacterales > Pectobacteriaceae > Pectobacterium > Pectobacterium carotovorum. Next base: position 213 of record NZ_JAXAFK010000011.1, read on the forward strand.
GCAACCGTATCGACACCATAAGTATGACTAGTGTTTGCCGTGGTAACGTTGCCTGCGGCGTCACGCGTGGTGACCGTCGCGCTCACATCGCCATTGGCGGCCAGCACCGATCCCGGCACGTTGACACTCCAGGTTTTGCCGTCGGCATTCACGGTGGTCTGGTAGGTCTCGGTGCCGACTTTAACGGTAACCGCATCACCCGCTTTCACGTCGTTATCGACCTTACCGGTCACCGCAATGGTCTGGCCGGACTCGGCCGCGTTAATCACGTTATCTGACGTCACATCGTCGATTGTAATGGACGCCGTTGGTGCAACCGTATCGACACCATAAGTATGGCTAGTGTTTGCCGTCGTAACGTTGCCCGCGGTATCACGCGTGGTGACGGTAGCACTCACATCGCCATTGGCAGCTAATACAGTACCTGGAACGTTGACGCTCCAGGTTTTACCATCCGCATTGACGGTAGTCTGGTACGTTTCCGTACCGACTTTAACGGTCACCGCATCGCCCGCTTTAACGTCGTTATCGACTTTACCGGTCACCGCTATCGTCTGCCCGGATTCGGCCGCATTGATGACATTATCGGCGGTGACGTTGTCGATAGTAATCGAGGCGGTTGGCGCAACGGTGTCCACGCCGTAAGCGTGGTTGGTATTGGCGGTGGTGACGTTGCCTGCGGTATCACGGGTAGTGACCGTCGCGCTCACATCGCCATTGGCGGCCAGTACCGAACCGGGAACGTTCACGCTCCAGGTTTTACCATCGGCATTCACGGTGGTCTGGTAGGTCTCGGTGCCGACTTTGACGGTAACCGCATCACCGGCTTTAACTTCATTGCCCACCTTACCGGTCACAGCAATGGTCTGCCCGGACTCGGTCGCGTTAATCACGTTATCGCTGGTGACACTGTCGATAGATATCGATGCCGTTGGCGCAACCGTGTCCACGCCGTAAGCGTGGTTGGTATTGGCAGTGGTGACATTGCCTGCTGGATCGCGTGTGGTGACGGTAGCGCTCACATCACCATTGGCAGCCAGCACCGAGCCCGGCACATTCACGCTCCAGGTTTTGCCGTCCGCATTAACGGTGGTCTGGTAGGTCTCGGTACCAACCTTAACGGTAACCGCATCACCCGCTTTCACGTCGTTATCGACTTTACCGGTCACCGCTATCGTCTGACCGGATTCAGCGGCGTTGATGACGTTATCTGACGTGACGTTATCAATAGAAATCGAGGCGGTTGGCGCAACCGTATCCACGCCGTAAGCGTGGTTGGCATTCGCAGTCGTGACGTTGCCTGCCGCATCGCGCGTGGTGACTGTCGCGCTCACATCACCATTCGCGGCCAGCACAGACCCAGGCACGTTCACGCTCCAGGTTTTGCCATCCGCATTCACCGTCGTCTGGTAGGTCTCGCTGCCCACTTTAACGGTAACCGCATCACCCGCCTTCACGTCGTTATCGACTTTACCGGTTACCGCAATGGTCTGCCCGGACTCGGTCGCGTTAATCACGTTATCGCTGGTGACATTGTCGATAGATATCGATGCCACAGGCGCAACGGTGTCTACACCGTAGGCATGGGTAGTATCAGCGGTAGTGACGTTGCCCGCGTTATCACGCGTGGTGACCGTCGCGCTCACATCGCCATTGGCGGCTAATACAGAACCCGGTACGTTAACACTCCAGGTTTTACCGTCCGCATTCACCGTCGTCTGGTAGGTTTCGCTGCCCACTTTAACGGTAACTGCATCCCCGGCTTTAACTTCATCGCCTACTTTGCCAGTAACCGCTATCGTCTGGCCGGACTCAGCCGCATTGATGACGTTATCGCTGGTGACGTCATCGATAGATATCGATGCCGTTGGTGCGACGGTATCCACACCGTAAGCGTGGCTGGTATTGGCGGTGGTGACGTTGCCTGCCGGATCGCGTGTTGTCACGCTGGCAGAGATATCGCCATTCGCGGCCAGTACAGAGCCCGGCACATTGACGCTCCAGGTTTTGCCATCGGCATTCACCGTCGTCTGGTAGGTCTCGGTACCCACTTTAACGGTAACCGCATCACCCGCTTTGACTTCATTGCCGACCTGACCAGTGATCGCAATCGTCTGACCCGACTCGCTGGCATTAATCACGTTATCTGACGTGACGTTATCAATAGAAATCGAGGCGGTTGGCGCAACGGTGTCCACGCCGTAGGCATGAGTAGTATTGGCGGTAGTGACATTGCCCGCGGTGTCACGTGTGGTGACGGTAGCGCTCACATCGCTATTGGCGGCCAGTACAGCGCCCGGCACATTCACGCTCCAGGTTTTGCCATCCGCATTGACGGTCGTCTGGTAGGTCTCAGTGCCGACTTTCACCGTAACCGCATCGCCGGCTTTCACGTCGTTATCGACTTTACCGGTGACGGCTATGGTCTGGCCGGACTCACTGGCGTTAATCACGTTATCGCTGGTGACATTGTCGATAGTAATCGACGCCGTTGGTGCAACCGTATCGACACCATAAGTATGACTAGTGTTTGCCGTCGTAACGTTACCTGCTGGATCGCGCGTGGTGACGGTAGCACTCACATCGCCATTCGCAGCCAGTACGGCGCCCGGTACGTTGACACTCCAGGTTTTGCCGTCCGCATTCACCGTGGTCTGATAGGTCTCGGTACCGACTTTAACCGTAACCGCATCACCCGCTTTGACGTCATTATCCACCTTACCGGTCACCGCAATGGTCTGCCCGGATTCGGCAGCGTTGATCACGTTATCGCTGGTGACATTGTCGATAGATATCGATGCCACAGGCGCAACGGTATCCACGCCGTAAGCGTGGCTGGTATTGGCCGTCGTGACGTTGCCTGCTGGATCGCGCGTGGTGACGGTAGCACTCACATCGCCATTGGCGGCTAATACAGAGCCCGGCACGTTCACGCTCCAGGTTTTACCATCGGCATTGACGGTGGTCTGATACGTTTCCGTACCGACTTTTACCGTAACTGCATCCCCGGCTTTCACGTCGTTATCAACTTTACCGGTGACGGCAATGGTCTGGCCGGACTCGGCCGCGTTAATCACGTTATCCGACGTCACATCGTCGATAGCGATCGACGCCACAGGCGCAACGGTGTCTACACCGTAGGCATGAGTGGTATTCGCGGTGGTGACGTTACCTGCGGCGTCACGCGTGGTGACCGTCGCGAAGATATCACCATTCGCGGCCAGTACAGAGCCGGGAACATTGACGCTCCAGGTTTTGCCATCGGCATTGACGGTGGTCTGGTACGTTTCCGTACCAACTTTCACCGTAATCGCATCACCGGCTTTCACGTCGTTATCGACTTTACCGGTCACCGCTATGGTCTGGCCGGATTCGGCTGCATTGATGACATTGTCGGACGTGACATCGTCGATAGCGATCGACGCCACAGGCGCAACGGTGTCTACACCGTAGGCATGAGTAGTATCGGCGGTAGTGACGTTGCCTGCCGGATCGCGCGTGGTGACGGTAGCACTCACATCGCCATTGGCAGCCAGTACGGCGCCCGGCACATTCACGCTCCAGGTTTTTCCGTCGGCATTCACCGTCGTCTGATAAGTCTCGGAACCGACTTTCACCATAACCGCATCGCCCGCTTTCACGTCGTTATCGACTTTACCGGTGACGGCTATCGTCTGGCCGGATTCAGCCGCATTAATCACGTTATCCGACGTCACATCATCGATAGTAATCGAGGCTGTTGGCGCAACGGTGTCTACACCGTAAGCATGAGTCGTATCGGCGGTGGTGACGTTACCTGCTGGATCGCGCGTGGTCACCGTCGCGGAGATATCACCATTCGCAGCTAACACCGAACCGGGAACGTTCACGCTCCAGGTTTTACCATCGGCATTCACGGTAGTCTGATAAGTCTCGATACCGACCTTAACGGTAACCGCATCACCCGCTTTGACGTCGTTATCAACTTTACCCGTCACCGCAATGGTCTGCCCGGACTCGGTCGCGTTAATCACGTTATCGCTGGTGACATTGTCGATAGATATCGATGCCACAGGCGCAACGGTGTCTACACCGTAGGCATGAGTAGTATCGGCTGTAGTGACGTTGCCTGCCGCATCGCGCGTGGTGACCGTCGCACTCACATCGCCATTGGCGGCCAGTACAGCGCCGGGAACGTTCACGCTCCAGGTTTTGCCATCCGCATTGACGGTGGTCTGGTAAGTCTCGGTACCGACTTTTACCATAACCGCATCGCCCGCTTTGACGTCGTTATCGACGTTACCGGTCACCGCAATGGTCTGACCGGACTCGGCGGCATTGATGACGTTATCGGACGTCACATCATCGATAGTAATCGAGGCGGTTGGCGCAACGGTGTCTACACCGTAGGCATGGGTAGTATCAGCGGTAGTGACGTTGCCCGCGTTATCACGCGTGGTGACGGTAGCACTCACATCGCCATTCGCAGCCAGTACGGTGCCCGGTACGTTGACACTCCAGGTTTTGCCGTCGGCATTCACGGTGGTCTGGTAGGTCTCGGTGCCGACTTTTACCGTAACCGCATCACCCGCTTTCACGTCATTATCGACCTTACCGGTGACAGCAATGGTCTGCCCGGATTCGGCGGCATTGATGACGTTATCGGACGTGACGTTATCGATAGTAATCGATGCCGTTGGCGCAACCGTATCGACACCGTAAGCGTGGCTGGCATTCGCAGTCGTGACGTTGCCTGCCGCATCGCGCGTGGTCACCGTCGCAGAGATGTCACTATTGGTGGCTAAGACTGAACCGGGAACGTTGACGCTCCAGGTCTTGCCGTCCGCATTGACGATGGTCTGGTAGGTCTCGGTGCCCACTTTAACGGTAACTGCATCCCCGGCTTTCACGTCGTTATCGACTTTACCGGTGACGGCTATGGTCTGCCCGGATTCGCTGGCATTGATGACATTGTCGGACGTGACGTTATCGATGGTAATCGAGGCGGTTGGTGCGACGGTATCGACACCGTAAGTGTGATTTATGTTTGCCGTCGTGACGTTGCCTGCCGCATCGCGCGTGGTGACCGTCGCGCTCACATCGCCATTGGCGGCCAATACGGAACCGGGAATGTTAACGCTCCAGGTTTTGCCGTCCGCATTCACCGTGGTCTGGTAGGTCTCGGTACCGACTTTAACGGTAACCGCATCACCCGCTTTCACGTCGTTATCGACTTTACCGGTCACCGCAATGGTCTGACCGGACTCGGCGGCATTGATGACGTTATCGCTGGTGACATTGTCGATAGATATCGATGCCACAGGCGCAACGGTGTCTACACCGTAGGCATGAGTAGTATCGGCTGTAGTGACGTTGCCTGCCGCATCGCGCGTGGTGACCGTCGCACTCACATCGCCATTGGCGGCCAGTACCGACCCCGGCACATTGACGCTCCAGGTTTTACCATCCGCATTCACCGTCGTCTGGTAGGTCTCGGTGCCGACTTTAACCGTAACCGCATCACCCGCTTTGACATCGTTATCGACTTTACCGGTGACGGCTATGGTCTGGCCGGACTCACTGGCGTTAATCACGTTATCGCTGGTGACGTTATCGATAGTAATCGACGCGATTGGTGCCACCGTATCCACGCCGTAAGCATGGCTGGTGTTTGCGGTTGTAATGTTGCCTGCCGTGTCGCGTGTGGTGACCGTGGCATTCACATCGCTATTGGCAGCCAGTACGGCGCCCGGCACGTTCACACTCCAGGTTTTACCATCCGCATTGACGGTGGTCTGGTAGGTCTCGGTACCGACTTTAACGGTGATTGCATCACCCGCTTTCACGTCGTTATCAACTTTACCCGTCACCGCAATGGTCTGACCGGATTCGGCCGCATTGATGACGTTATCCGACGTCACATCGTCGATAGTAATCGAGGCGGTTGGCGCAACGGTGTCTACACCGTAGGCATGAGTAGTATCGGCGGTAGTGACGTTGCCTGCTGGATCGCGTGTGGTGACCGTCGCGGAGATATCGCCATTGGCTGCCAGTACGGCGCCCGGCACATTCACGCTCCAGGTTTTACCATCCGCATTCACCGTCGTCTGATAAGTCTCGGTGCCGACTTTTACCGTAACCGCATCGCCCGCTTTGACGTCGTTATCGACTTTACCGGTGACGGCTATGGTCTGGCCGGACTCACTGGCGTTAATCACGTTATCGCTGGTGACGTTATCGATAGTAATCGATGCGGTTGGTGCAACGGTGTCCACGCCATAAGCATGAGTCGTATTCGCGGTGGTGACATTACCTGCCGCATCGCGCGTGGTGACTGTGGCGCTCACATCACTGTTGGCGGCTAACACAGAACCGGGAACGTTGACGCTCCAGGTTTTGCCATCCGCATTCACGGTGGTCTGGTAGGTCTCGGTACCGACTTTAACGCTAACCGCATCACCCGCTTTCACGTCGTTATCGACCTTACCGGTCACCGCTATCGTCTGGCCGGACTCAGCCGCATTGATGACGTTATCGGACGTGACGTTATCGATAGTAATTGAGGCCGTTGGCGCAACGGTGTCTACACCGTAAGCATGAGTCGTATCGGCGGTGGTGACGTTACCTGCTGGATCGCGCGTGGTCACCGTCGCAGAGATGTCACTATTGGTGGCTAAGACTGAACCGGGAACGTTGACGATCCAGGTTTTACCGTCGGCATTCACCGTGGTCTGGTAGGTCTCGGTGCCGACTTTTACCGTAACCGCATCACCCGCTTTGACGTCATTATCCACCTTACCGGTGACGGCTATCGTCTGGCCGGATTCACTGGCATTGATGACGTTATCGCTGGTGACATTGTCGATAGATATAGATGCCGTTGGTGCCACCGTATCCACACCGTAGGCATGAGTAGTATCGGCGGTAGTGACGTTACCTGCGGTGTCACGGGTGGTGACGGTAGCGCTCACATCGCTATTGGCGGCCAGTACAGCGCCCGGCACATTCACGCTCCAGGTTTTGCCATCCGCATTGACGGTGGTCTGGTAGGTCTCGGTCCCGACTTTCACCGTAACCGCATCGCCGGCTTTCACGTCGTTATCGACTTTACCGGTCACCGCAATCGTCTGGCCGGACTCGGCTGCGTTAATCACGTTATCTGACGTGACGTTATCAATAGAAATCGAGGCGGTTGGCGCAACGGTGTCCACGCCGTAGGCATGAGTAGTATTGGCGGTAGTGACATTGCCCGCGGTGTCACGTGTCGTCACCGTCGCGCCCACATCACCATTGGCGGCCAGCACGGAACCGGGAACATTCACACTCCAGGTTTTACCATCCGCATTGACGGTGGTCTGGTAAGTCTCGGTGCCGACTTTCACCGTAACCGCATCGCCCGCTTTGACGTCGTTATCAACTTTACCCGTCACCGCAATGGTCTGCCCGGACTCGGTCGCGTTAATCACGTTATCGCTGGTGACATTGTCGATAGATATCGATGCCACAGGCGCAACCGTATCGACACCGTAAGCGTGAGTCGTATTGGCCGTGGTGACATTGCCTGCCGGATCGCGTGTGGTGACCGTCGCACTCACATCGCCATTCGCGGCCAGTACGGCGCCCGGCACGTTCACGCTCCAGGTTTTACCATCGGCATTGACGGTCGTCTGGTAGGTCTCGGTGCCAACTTTTACCGTAATGGCATCACCGGCTTTCACGTCATTATCGACTTTACCGGTCACCGTAATGGTCTGACCGGACTCGGCCGCGTTAATCACGTTATCGGACGTGACGTTATCGATAGTAATCGAGGCGGTTGGTGCCACCGTATCGACGCCGTAAGCGTGACTGGTATTGGCCGTGGTAACGTTGCCTGCGGTATCACGTGTAGTGACCGTGGCATTGATATCGCCGTTAGCCGCCAGTACCGAGCCCGGCACGTTGACGCTCCAGGTTTTGCCATCGGCATTCACTGTCGTCTGGTAGGTCTCGGTACCGATTTTAACGGTAACCGCATCGCCCGCCTTCACGTCATTATCCACTTTACCGGTGACCGCAATGGTTTGGCCGGATTCGGCCGCATTGATGACGTTATCCGACGTCACATCGTCGATAGTAATCGAGGCGGTTGGTGCCACCGTATCGACGCCGTAAGCGTGAGAAGTATTGGCCGTGGTAACGTTGCCTGCCGCATCGCGCGTGGTGACGGTAGCGCTCACATCACTGTTGGCGGCCAGCACCGATCCCGGCACGTTCACGCTCCAGGTTTTGCCGTCCGCATTCACCGTGGTCTGGTAGGTCTCGGTCCCGACTTTGACGGTAACCGCATCACCCGCTTTCACGTCGTTATCGACGTTACCGGTGACGGATATCGTCTGACCGGATTCAGCCGCATTGATGACGTTATCGCTGGTGACGTTATCGATAGTAATCGACGCCGTTGGTGCGACCGTATCCACGCCGTAAGCGTGGCTGGCATTCGCCGTCGTGACATTGCCTGCCGCATCGCGCGTGGTGACGGTAGCACTCACATCGCTATTGGCTGCCAGCACGGAGCCGGGAACATTGACGCTCCAGGTTTTACCATCGGCATTCACCGTGGTCTGGTAGGTTTCGGTGCCCACTTTAACGGTAACCGCATCACCCGCTTTGACGTCGTTATCGACTTTACCTGTGACAGATATCGTCTGACCGGATTCAGCCGCATTGATGACGTTATCGCTGGTGACGTTATCGATAGTAATCGACGCCGTTGGTGCGACCGTATCCACGCCGTAAGCGTGGCTGGCATTCGCCGTCGTGACATTGCCCGCGGTATCACGTGTAGTGACCGTGGCATTCACATCGCTATTGGCAGCCAGTACGGCGCCCGGCACGTTGACGCTCCAGGTTTTGCCGTCCGCATTGACGGTAGTCTGGTAGGTTTCGGTACCGACTTTAACGGTAACCGCATCACCCGCTTTGACGTCGTTATCGACTTTACCTGTGACAGATATCGTCTGACCGGATTCAGCCGCATTGATGACGTTATCGCTGGTGACGTTATCGATAGTAATCGACGCCGTTGGTGCGACCGTATCCACGCCGTAAGCGTGGCTGGCATTCGCCGTCGTGACATTGCCCGCGGTATCACGTGTAGTGACCGTGGCATTCACATCGC
>NZ_JAXAFK010000012.1 GCF_033898505.1 Pectobacterium carotovorum
TTGTGAGTTCGATGAGTAGGGCGGGACACGTGACATCCTGTCTGAATATGGGGGGACCATCCTCCAAGGCTAAATACTCCTGACTGACCGATAGTGAACCAGTACCGTGAGGGAAAGGCGAAAAGAACCCCGGCGAGGGGAGTGAAATAGAACCTGAAACCGTGTACGTACAAGCAGTGGGAGCACCCTTTGGGGTGTGACTGCGTACCTTTTGTATAATGGGTCAGCGACTTATATTCTGTAGCAAGGTTAACCGTATAGGGGAGCCGCAGGGAAACCGAGTCTTAACTGGGCGTTAAGTTGCAGGGTATAGACCCGAAACCCGGTGATCTAGCCATGGGCAGGTTGAAGGTTGGGTAACACTAACTGGAGGACCGAACCGACTAATGTTGAAAAATTAGCGGATGACTTGTGGCTGGGGGTGAAAGGCCAATCAAACCGGGAGATAGCTGGTTCTCCCCGAAAGCTATTTAGGTAGCGCCTCGTGAATTCATCTTCGGGGGTAGAGCACTGTTTCGGCTAGGGGGTCATCCCGACTTACCAACCCGATGCAAACTACGAATACCGAAGAATGTTATCACGGGAGACACACGGCGGGTGCTAACGTTCGTCGTGAAGAGGGAAACAACCCAGACCGCCAGCTAAGGTCCCAAAGTCATGGTTAAGTGGGAAACGATGTGGGAAGGCATAGACAGCCAGGATGTTGGCTTAGAAGCAGCCATCATTTAAAGAAAGCGTAATAGCTCACTGGTCGAGTCGGCCTGCGCGGAAGATGTAACGGGGCTAAACCATGCACCGAAGCTGCGGCAGCGACACTTAGTGTTGTTGGGTAGGGGAGCGTTCTGTAAGCCTGCGAAGGTGGCCTGTGAGGGTTGCTGGAGGTATCAGAAGTGCGAATGCTGACATAAGTAACGATAATGCGGGTGAAAAACCCGCACGCCGGAAGACCAAGGGTTCCTGTCCAACGTTAATCGGGGCAGGGTGAGTCGACCCCTAAGGCGAGGCTGAAAAGCGTAGTCGATGGGAAACAGGTTAATATTCCTGTACTGGGTGTTACTGCGAAGGGGGGACGGAGAAAGCTAGGTTATCCGGGCGACGGTTGTCCCGGTTTAAGCGTGAAGGTGGATGACTTTGGTAAATCCGGGTCATCGTTAACACTGAGGCGTGATGACGAGTCACTACGGTGATGAAGTAACCAATGCTACGCTTCCAGGAAAAGCCTCTAAGCTCCAGGTAACATCGAATCGTACCCCAAACCGACACAGGTGGTCAGGTAGAGAATACTCAGGCGCTTGAGAGAACTCGGGTGAAGGAACTAGGCAAAATGGTGCCGTAACTTCGGGAGAAGGCACGCTGATGGTAGGTGAAGTGACTTGCTCATGGAGCTGAAATCAGTCGAAGATACCAGCTGGCTGCAACTGTTTAATAAAAACACAGCACTGTGCAAACACGAAAGTGGACGTATACGGTGTGACGCCTGCCCGGTGCCGGAAGGTTAATTGATGGGGTCAGCCGCAAGGCGAAGCTCTTGATCGAAGCCCCGGTAAACGGCGGCCGTAACTATAACGGTCCTAAGGTAGCGAAATTCCTTGTCGGGTAAGTTCCGACCTGCACGAATGGCGTAATGATGGCCAGGCTGTCTCCACCCGAGACTCAGTGAAATTGAACTCGCTGTGAAGATGCAGTGTACCCGCGGCAAGACGGAAAGACCCCGTGAACCTTTACTATAGCTTGACACTGAACCTTGAGCCTTGATGTGTAGGATAGGTGGGAGGCTTTGAAGCGTGGACGCCAGTCTGCGTGGAGCCAACCTTGAAATACCACCCTTTAATGTTTGATGTTCTAACGTGGACCCGTAATCCGGGTTGCGGACAGTGTCTGGTGGGTAGTTTGACTGGGGCGGTCTCCTCCCAAAGCGTAACGGAGGAGCACGAAGGTTAGCTAATCCTGGTCGGACATCAGGAGGTTAGTGCAAAGGCATAAGCTAGCTTGACTGCGAGAGTGACAGCTCGAGCAGGTGCGAAAGCAGGTCTTAGTGATCCGGTGGTTCTGAATGGAAGGGCCATCGCTCAACGGATAAAAGGTACTCCGGGGATAACAGGCTGATACCGCCCAAGAGTTCATATCGACGGCGGTGTTTGGCACCTCGATGTCGGCTCATCACATCCTGGGGCTGAAGTAGGTCCCAAGGGTATGGCTGTTCGCCATTTAAAGTGGTACGCGAGCTGGGTTTAGAACGTCGTGAGACAGTTCGGTCCCTATCTGCCGTGGGCGTTGGAAGATTGAGAGGGGTTGCTCCTAGTACGAGAGGACCGGAGTGAACGCACCACTGGTGTACGGGTTGTGATGCCAATTGCATTGCCCGGTAGCTAAGTGCGGAAGAGATAACCGCTGAAAGCATCTAAGCGGGAAACTTGCCTCGAGATGAGTCTTCCCTGGGCACTTGATGCCCCTGAAGGGCCGTTGAAGACGACGACGTAGATAGGCTGGGTGTGTAAGCGTAGCGATACGTTGAGCTAACCAGTACTAATGACCCGAGAGGCTTAACCTTACAACACCGAAGGTGTTTTGTGGGTGACTCATAGAAAACAATAATCAGCTTGTTCAGAGATTGGTTCTGATGGTTGTGCGAGCGCGTAAGCAACGTATAACGGTTGGAATGAAA
>NZ_JAXAFK010000013.1 GCF_033898505.1 Pectobacterium carotovorum
AACCGCTGGCAACAAAGGATAAGGGTTGCGCTCGTTGCGGGACTTAACCCAACATTTCACAACACGAGCTGACGACAGCCATGCAGCACCTGTCTCAGAGTTCCCGAAGGCACTAAGCTATCTCTAGCAAATTCTCTGGATGTCAAGAGTAGGTAAGGTTCTTCGCGTTGCATCGAATTAAACCACATGCTCCACCGCTTGTGCGGGCCCCCGTCAATTCATTTGAGTTTTAACCTTGCGGCCGTACTCCCCAGGCGGTCGATTTAACGCGTTAGCTCCGGAAGCCACGCCTCAAGGGCACAACCTCCAAATCGACATCGTTTACAGCGTGGACTACCAGGGTATCTAATCCTGTTTGCTCCCCACGCTTTCGCACCTGAGCGTCAGTCTTTGTCCAGGGGGCCGCCTTCGCCACCGGTATTCCTCCAGATCTCTACGCATTTCACCGCTACACCTGGAATTCTACCCCCCTCTACAAGACTCTAGCCTGTCAGTTTTGAATGCAGTTCCCAGGTTAAGCCCGGGGATTTCACATCCAACTTAACAGACCGCCTGCGTGCGCTTTACGCCCAGTCATTCCGATTAACGCTTGCACCCTCCGTATTACCGCGGCTGCTGGCACGGAGTTAGCCGGTGCTTCTTCTGCGGGTAACGTCAATCGATGAGGTTATTAACCTCACCGCCTTCCTCCCCGCTGAAAGTGCTTTACAACCCGAAGGCCTTCTTCACACACGCGGCATGGCTGCATCAGGCTTGCGCCCATTGTGCAATATTCCCCACTGCTGCCTCCCGTAGGAGTCTGGACCGTGTCTCAGTTCCAGTGTGGCTGGTCATCCTCTCAGACCAGCTAGGGATCGTCGCCTAGGTGAGCCATTACCTCACCTACTAGCTAATCCCATCTGGGCACATCTGATGGCGAGAGGCCCGAAGGTCCCCCTCTTTGCTCTTGCGAGGTTATGCGGTATTAGCTACCGTTTCCAGTAGTTATCCCCCTCCATCAGGCAGTTTCCCAGACATTACTCACCCGTCCGCCGCTCGTCACCCAAGGAGCAAGCTCCTCTGTGCTACCGC
>NZ_JAXAFK010000014.1 GCF_033898505.1 Pectobacterium carotovorum
TTTGTGATTCATGACTGGGGTGAAGTCGTAACAAGGTAACCGTAGGGGAACCTGCGGTTGGATCACCTCCTTACCAAGAAGATGTGCGTTGAGTGAAGTGCTCACACAGATTGTCTGATGAAAATAACGAGCAGAAATACCTTAATAGGCTTGTAGCTCAGGTGGTTAGAGCGCACCCCTGATAAGGGTGAGGTCGGTGGTTCAAGTCCACTCAGGCCTACCAACTCTTCCGTGAGTGGTATGTAAGGTATCTGTAAGCAACGATGGGGCTATAGCTCAGCTGGGAGAGCGCCTGCTTTGCACGCAGGAGGTCTGCGGTTCGATCCCGCATAGCTCCACCATTAAAAAAGACTTCAGAGTGTATTGGAAACAGTATGCTGCGAAGTATTTTGCTCTTTAACAATCTGGAACAAGCTGAAAATTGAAACATGACAGCTGAACATGCATGACTGCCTTCGGGTAGGTTGTGATGAATCAGTCTGTCAATGAGTCTCTCAAATAATCGCAGCGCGACAGTGGCTTTGAATTAGCAAAGACACCTTCGGGTTGTGAGGTTAAGCGACTAAGCGTACACGGTGGATGCCTAGGCAGTCAGAGGCGATGAAGGGCGTGCTAATCTGCGATAAGCGTCGGTAAGCTGATATGAAGCGTTATACCCGACGATACCCGAATGGGGAAACCCAGTGTGTTTCGACACACTATCATTATGTGAATACATAGCGTAATGAGGCGAACCGGGGGAACTGAAACATCTCAGTACCCCGAGGAAAAGAAATCAACCGAGATTCCCCCAGTAGCGGCGAGCGAACGGGGAAGAGCCCAGAACCTGAATCAGTTTGTGTGTTAGTGGAAGCGTCTGGAAAGTCGCACAGTAAAGGGTGATAGTCCCGTACACAAAAATGCACAAGTTGTGAGTTCGATGAGTAGGGCGGGACACGTGACATCCTGTCTGAATATGGGGGGACCATCCTCCAAGGCTAAATACTCCTGACTGACCGATAGTGAACCAGTACCGTGAGGGAAAGGCGAAAAGAA